>JASFTV010000282.1:0-4973 GCA_050050615.1 Desulfobacteraceae bacterium | reverse complement strand
AACAAGAAAATCCTACCTTGTCAATAGCTGTTTACTCATTTACGCCCCCTTTATGCCGGGACAAGAAGGATCTTAATGCCCTCATGCTGGTTCAAAGGGAAGAATTATGGTATAAATATTGTAACCGTGGATACCACTTCCGGATCTTTTCTGAAAGGGGAGGGATGGGATGAGGATTTACCGATATATTCGCTTTGTCGTAGCCATAGGCATGTTATCAACCTTGATAAGCCCGGCGTCCTTGGCATTAACCGGCGAACCCACTCATGAGCCCGATGTACTGCGGAACCTCAAAGGCGTTAATGTCGTGGTGGAAAATCTGGACCCTGAGATTGAAAGAGATGGCCTGGCCGCAGGCACAATCCGCACAGATTCATTATTGAGACTCAGGCAATCAGGAATAGAGATTGTGCCGTTAAAAGAAAGGTTGAGAATTGAAGGAACCCCTTATCTGTATGTGAATATCCGGGTCATGAGGCTCAAGCCAAAGGGATATGTGTATGGCGTAATGGTTGAGTTACATGAACAATTTGTTATTCCGAGGCTGGGTTCTGCTTCATGGGTCATAACATACCGAACCAGGGGAGCCGGCGGGTTTGCTTACCGCCTGCCAACCATTAGGGATGCCGCCAGAGACCAACTCGAAGAATTTATCAATGCCTACTTATCCGTCAACCCGAAATGATCGTGGATAGGGGGAGGTCTCCCTTTCAAAATTTCCACCTATCATGTTAACCGCATACGATTCCTAGAGGTGAAAGGGTTTCTTGGAGGACGAAAAACCTGTGGCTGGTGGCAGCATCATGGAAATGCTTCCAGTCACTGAAATGAAAGTCGTCTTTTCTTTCGTATTTATCGGAATTTTCTGTTTCTGTGACTTCGACTGCGGCTCTGAACCATTCCCTATCATCATACGTAAGGTCCCTCTCCTCAGGTGTGCAGGTGAACCCGAAACCGGAAGCGTTAATGGTTTCTGCCCAGTTGCGGCACCTGGCTTCGAGAACGCCGCTCTGTTTGAACAAATTGGTAAGCGTGGCTTTAATATTACCCCACGCAACAGGCTTTTCTTCCCTGAAGTCACGGTTTTTGGTGAGAAAACCTTTTATCCGTTGATATGTTGCCTTGCAGGCATCCTGACAGATTAACCAGTTTTTCCTGTGTATTTGCCTTTTCTGATAGACATGGTCGAAGGTCCATTCACGGTGGGGTTCGTCAGGAAGTGTGACAGCTTCAGCATGGCCTATGTAAGGTATCAAAGCCTCTTTGATATCCCTGAAAAAGCTGGAAAAAAGTTTTGCAATGCCCACACTACTCTCATTGAGGACGTCAATTTCTTCAACGTCGTTTAGATCCGTCTGGAGTCCTGAAAAATCCTGGTGCGACCACGTATCAGCATAGACATGCAAGGCTATTCCCAATCTGTGCAGCTGATAAGGTTTGCATTTTAGGTTTGCTACTTCCTGAACCATTTTTTGCGCTATTTCACTGTCCTGCCTACAAACCATGCGTTCTTGGAATCTATCTCCCTGATTGCCTGGGATAAAGTGAAACGGAACGTATATCCTATACTGGCTGTCCAGGGAGAAGACATCGGGATCGATAAATTTATGTGCAGATAAGACTTGTTGAAACCTGCCGCCATTTTCAAAATTCAGAGTATGCTCATATTTCGCATCGTCCGTATGTTGTGACGCGTAGGCAACCTTTTTGGAATTCTCAGGCGACATTCCGTTACACCTGCATAAAACGTAAATTGTGTAAAAATGGAAGTCTTTTTGCATCTCGCCCCCCTTTCACAATCATAATTCTCAGGTGATCTTTCAAAAGGACGCCTTCATTTTTTGTTGAGGCCCAATTGGCTATCTAGTTTTCCTTCGAACCATAGCGAGATAGCGATCAAATGAAGGCATATTCCAGCTTTCACCTATCGACTCAGAAAATCTACACGGGAACACTGGTCTTGCGATTGCTCAGACTGGCAATATGTGTTCCGCAAATACACGCGACTAGCAATACGTCAGACCGCCACCTTGATAAACCCCTTGACCACCTCTTTAACTGCCGCAGAAACCGTGGCCAACCGGTCCAGCAGCACCGCCTTTTTGCGGTTCTCTGATGCTTCTGCATTGACAGCTTCAATCAGTGCCTTGAGCTGGTCTTGGTCGGCACGTTTGGGAAGAAGTTCCGAAATTCTTTCGTCGGATAAGGCCACAAGTTTCCTCATTTCGTTCGCCAGCTCCTCGTCAGTGGCCTTAGCTTCATCATCGAATTTATACGGTGCCATCGTTTACTCCTTATTGGTTAGTTGCTGGGGATTCGGCAGATTTGGTTCCGGACATTCTTTCTTTGATTCGCTTTTCAGCATCCTTCATCTGCTCCAAGAAGATCTTCAGAGCTTCCTCGGCATTTTCTTTTTCCTGAAGTATCACTGATAATGTTTCGTTGGCCTCTAAAGCGGCATTCATGATCTGCTCGCTGCGTTTCAATACCCCTATTTTCTCTAAAACCAGTTCTTGCTTCTCCTTGAGCTCGACAACCGACGCCAGATACCCTTTAATGGCCGCCTGTGCACCCTGAAGGTCCGCATACGCCGCGTTGATCTCGTTGATTACCATACGCTCCTGCTCATCTATCGGCTTTAGAAGTTCCCGGCGCTTTTTGTTGATCTGCCGCTGAGCCTCCTCTGAAAAGTCAAGCAACACACGGCCGAGGCGACTTCGCTCATCCGTAACCGCCTTTTCGACGCCTGACAGGATCGCACCTTTCTGAGGCTCCGGAAGGGGGCGTCCCTTCCACGTGAATTCGACATCCGAAGGTTCAATAGCGCTGGTTAGATAGGCCTGATCAAGATCGTTTCTGAATTCTTCATTCTGCACGACTTTCGAAAGGAACACAGGCATCCACCTCTGATTGACGAAGTCATTCACATCATCGCGCAGCCTCCCATAGTAGAGCTGAACGAACCGAAGATGCGACTTTTGGAGTTCTACAACCTGCTCCTCGGTGACCTCGGAAAGCTCTAAGGTCTTTCTAGGTGCAGATGCGCACCCAAAAACGCTCAAGCCTACGACCAGAAGAAAAACAATAGACCACTTCTTTAAGATTGACCTCATTCGCGCTCCCCCCTTCTCTGAATTTTTCGTCTCGGAATGTGCACTCCTTTCCCAAAGAGGCTAATCTCCAAAAATCTCTCTAAAGATCATTTAGGTTTGGATTGGGTCATGTGAGATCCAATGTAAATGTGGACCGTCCATGACCGAATAATTCTTGGTATTGGCTTCTCCCAACACAACTGGCTGGATCCCGTCAGGAGAGAGGTGCTGGCTGGGTCGGACCAAGCCATGTTATTGACATTCATAGGATATGATCCCAAAAAGAGGTGTCTTGGAGCCTTAAACTGCCATTTCGTCAAAAATGCGTCTGCAAGCGGAGCAGCTTCCCTCACTTCACAGGATGACTTCTTCTTAGAAGGTCTCTTTTCAGGGCAAAGATAGGGTTCTAAGCCCTAAAAGAGGGCGGTTTTCGGACCATCACTTCAAGATTTCAAGTAGTTGTCCTGGTCCGACCCGGCCCAACACATTTTGAGGGGTTACTCCACGAGGTCAGCCGCCGAATTGAAGGTTGACGGATTGGAAGGAAAATCTAATGATTCAGAGCATTATTGAATAAGACCTGTATGTCAACCTTTTATGGCACCTCTTCTTGGCTCTATGCCCCATGCTGCATGTTCAAGTCAAGAAAATTGGTGGGTGTTGAAAAGGAGAAAAAACTTATAATTTTATGGATGTCCCTGTCTTTTGCTCCGAATAATCTGGCTTTGGCCCCCTCCCTTTTGTAAAGCGAATCGTCCTGCCCCCGGCCCTGAGCTTAGCTTGTCCTGAGCGAAGCCGAAGGATCGAAGGGAGTTTATCCAAGGAGGAGGCCTGCCCTGTTAAAGGGAGAGACCTGGAAGACCTTGATGTGGGGCTAGGTCTAAGCGGGTCAGCAAACTGGGCAAAATCGTGTTGCCGAAGCTTTTGACAGGGTCGGGAGGGATTTCTTAAACTTCTCGGAGACCCTGAGCTCGCCGAAGAGAGCCTGCCGAAGGAACATGCCTCGCCCTGCCTTCCAGCGGGACTCGGAATGACATTATGACAAAGTTTCAAGGGCAGGGGTTGCCACGCGGAGGTTCTTCGCGTGAAAGACATAGATTAGTCCTCCCCCTTTTCCAATGCCCTTTTTAGGTTCTCCCCTTCTTCTTTCATGTGTTGTTCCGTAGCCTCAATTTTGTTCTTATGTTTTTTGTGTATTCTTTTGAATAGCCAAGCAGGGAGTCTAAGACTACCCATGGCGGTGAAAATGCAACTGTTTTCTCCTTTCGGCTCCATGAGAAATGTATTCCCCGGAGCTAAAATTGACATTGGAAATAAAGGCCTATATTCAATCACGCTGTTTGGCACTATCTTAGTAATACGAAATTTGAGTTTATGCAGATCCCCATGAAGATACTCTTCAGCATAGAGCACTGAGCCTTCCTGTAAAGGTTCCCCCTTGATCCAGCGAATGTCTATGTGGTCAGGATGCCAGGCTTGATAAGATGCCTTGTCTTTAAAGCGCTGGACGAGCCATTCAAATACTCTTTCTGGTGTTGCTTTTATTTCTATGGAATCTTTCAGAGTAATCATATTTTGCTTCCCTCTATTGCCATTGCATTCGAAAGATAACGCCATCAATCAGCCGCTTCCCACAGAGTCAATATCCGATCAACCTTATCCTCCACCTGAGCGCGTGCATCCAGTCTGTCGTAGCCTCTTGCCAGAAGCTCATCGTAGTGGGTCTTCGCGTGCCGAATATGAGCAACAACGGCTAGTCGAATCGCAGTCTCGTCCAAAGTCTTTGCCGCTGCCGAGCGACCTATCCGGCCGCTGTACTTAAGGCAAGCATGTTCAGCTATGGCAAACTCTCTCCCGCCAGGGCATCGAGGAAAAAGCTCG
>JASFTV010000281.1:0-4991 GCA_050050615.1 Desulfobacteraceae bacterium | reverse complement strand
TTATTGCAATGGTGATGCTTCCGATGCTCGGTTTTGATCTTGGGGGCATGTCTTCCACAATGACAGCCTTTATGGAACCATTCCTTGCGAG
Organism: Desulfobacteraceae bacterium; assembly: GCA_050050615.1. GTDB lineage: Bacteria > Desulfobacterota > DSM-4660 > Desulfatiglandales > HGW-15 > JASFTV01. Next base: position 4,900 of record JASFTV010000281.1, on the reverse strand, counting down.
ATTTGGTTTAAGTGCAATCGGTAACATTGCAATTTCTGGCACGGTTCGTATCGAAGTTCTAACCGGACATCGGGAACTTTCTTACAACCGCGAAATATGTCAAGGTTGTCGTTCCTGCGAGGAGGTGTGCCCGCAGGGTGTTTGGGACATAGACGGAACCAAACGGGCTGTATTGGCTCGCAAGAAAGAGTGTACCGCCTGTCAGGCCTGTTTGGTCCAGTGCGAAAGTGGGGCCATACAGGCTCCACGAATCGAAACTGCAGCGACGTAGCTCGAACCGCAAAAGGCCCCACGCGTTTTCTCTAATATCCTCTCGCCCGCTTGCCCCGCATCAGCGGGTCTTCGCTCGAGCCCGCAGAGAATCACAGAGAACCAGGAGAAGGGATCGCTCAAAAGCAGTTGTGGGAGCTTCCTAAAGGACTTGAGGATCGCCCCGAAAGCATTCGGGGCTTGAGGCGCGCTTGCACAGAATTTGCCTCGAGTGAAACGATCCTTGAGTCCTGCTGAAGGCAGGACACTCCTTGAATCCCGCTCCGGCGGGATGCTCCTAAAGCCCTGCGGTGGCAGGCGGGCGAGAGATAATCCTGCTTGCCCTCCGACCTCCGACCTCCAACCTCTGACTCCCTACGGCCGGCTCTGGCTTACGAAAGTCATAAAATCATAGACGTCCGCCAAATTTCTCTCCCCTTTGGTAAAGGGGAGTCGGAGGGGATTTTTCCTGAGGATGCTCGGGCAAGGCTTCGGCTAAGCTGGGCCCGCGATAGCCTTGGCCGATCCTGTTGTTCTCCGTGTTCTCCGGGGCTATGTGGTTAGATAAATCCTGTAGATCTGCGTTCACCTCCGTTCATCAGCGTCCTATTTCCGTCTTCTTGCGCTGTCGCAGACACTGAGCAGTGTCGAAGGGAGTTCATCGAATGGACCGAAGGATCGAAGGGCAACGACTTTACCCTTGACACACAAGGCGAAATCACCTATACCTTGGCCCCAAAAAAAGGGGCTTTTAAATTTGAATTCTCCGCTGCTTGTAGCGAGGGATGAATTCAAAATACAAAATCGTGCAACGATTTTATTCACCTTCCAAAGCACGCCTTGAAGAGATCCTTTAGGAAGAATATGGGCCGGGAAAAGGCCGGTCCCTGGATGGGATCTCAAATCATGAGGTTTTACCATTAACCCAAGCCGATCTCATGTGGCAGGAAACGGTCACATTATAAATTTATTTGCGCACTTCAACATGTTGTCATCCTAAATGGATCAACATTCTTAAATCTATCCCATAAACCTAACCGGCAAGTTTAGGGAACGTTGTTGACTATGTTGACAAACATAATTCCGAGGGGGATGTCGAAATGTGTTCCGTTACAGGAGATCCGCAATTGTGCGGGGAAGTGAAGGGCTTCTTTTCTTGGGGGTGAGAGCCATGAGACTTGAAAGTCTTCGTCCGGCTATGGTCATATGCCTGGCATTTCTCGTATTCGCGTTGCAGGCAGGCGCATCTGATGCCGGAACGATTGAAGGCGTTGTAAAAGGCGATGACGGGGAGGTTATTTCCGGAGTCGCATTGCTCCTGTATGACGTTATCGAAGGAGAGAAAGCACCTGAGTTTACCATCAGCGGCAACAAGGGAGACTTTCAGTTCCCTGTCGATGATCAGCCACGACTGTATCGACTGATCGCATACACGGAAGCTAAGAGCTGGGACAGGTACGTGACATACGGTGGCAAAGAGGTACCCATTGAAATGGAAGTCGGTGAGAAATGGTATCGAACGAAGAGCGCGGACAGAGTTTGGACGCTCATCAGTATGCTGTTTTCATTTTTTCTGGGGCTTGTCTCCAGAGAGGTGCTCGATCGGATCAACAAGGGCAGGGCTCAGAAGAGCATTGCTTCCATGTATGAGAAATCAGTCATTGCCTTCACGAACGAATACGCCAAAACAAAGGACATCACAGAATACAAGGAATCCACGTATTCCGCGTTTCTTGCCAAGTTCATAGAGCTGAGGGAGAATGTAAAAGCACTGGTGAGTTATTCTTGGGCAGTCGAAAAAATCAGACCGGAATTCTTTTCAGACCTTCAGGATAAACTCTCGAAGATCCAGGAAATGGAGACCACCGTCCCTTTTGATGAAGCCCTGGATCATGAGGAAAAGCTGATCTTTCTCAAAGATCATCACGATGAGCGAAGTTGGCCCCCGGATGTTGACGAGCATGAGCGTTTCAAGCGCCTACTTGAAGAGCTCAGAAAGATTCGCGGATAGCTCTGTCCGCGTGGAACCCACGAGTCTTTCCAGTGCCTTGAACAATCTCGCTTCGTGCTTCAGAAAGCGGATAAAAGACATCAAGACAAGTGGCGTTTCCGCACGCCAGAATTGATCAGGGTCTTTTTGCCTGAACAACCAATACAGCGTATTCTCCATCAAAGAGGAGCTCTCGTCCAACCAACCCGCGTCCAGTAGCACGATAATGCCGGCCGCTGTATTTTCAACGTCCGAACCTTCTATCTCGTCTTGCCATCCCCAGCCCTCAAAATCAGTGCCTTTCATATATTGTTGCGATGCCTCGTACCAGCGGAGCGCCCTCGAGAGTGCCAGGTCAATCCTCTCCTTGTACTTCCTCAGATGTTTTTTCTTGCGCTCGTCGCGTAAAACCGTCAGAAAATAGCTCTCCATGGTTAAAGCTTCGATAGCAAAATAGGAACCAAATAGAGCATTATCCTTGCTTCTCTTGTCCCTCGCCCATGTTCCGTCCTCGGGGTTCTGGTTCACCAACAACCACTCCAAGGCCCTGTCCAGCATGGCGCCAAAGCGTTTGTCTCCTTTAGCCCTGTCTGCTTGCCCCGCAAGTGTCATCAGCGCAAGGGAAGTGGACTTTACATCTGATTTCCATCCCTTCTTGAATCCCCAGCCCCCATCCTTTTTGTTCCAGGTCCTTTCGAGATACGTAACGGCCTCTTCAACGGCATCAGAGTAATCAGACCGCCCAGGGTCCGTCATATATGACCATGCGGATATGCTCATAGCAGTCTCTAGAGCATTGGTCGCCGGAGTTCTCGTGGAAGACCGCATGCCTCTGAACCAAATGGAGTCTCCGAGGCCCCCGTTCTTGAAAAACCTCTGCACTTCCCTCAAGTAGGCCCTCCCTTTTTCTATCAACCCTAGCGCCTCATCATCGTTTGGAGAGAAGTGCTTGACCCAATCCTGGAAGGCAAAGATCGTCATGCTGATTTCCCAGGGGGCGAGGTAGAGCATTTCAAGGGGGCGTTCGGCATAGTCGGGTTTTGTGCTGCAGACAAACGGCTGGAAACCTTTGCCCGTGTCCCAGGCGTTGTTCTTCTTGAGAATCTGCTTTAGCCATTCGATGCCGCTGGCTAAGAGGTCTTCCAATCGGGTTTGATCGATATCAATTGTAACAATGTCCTCTTCCTCCTCAAACACCTCGATGGCCATGAGCCGGTCATCCCATGTGGGGTTTCTCCCCTCTTCGGAAGCGTACTCCAGAGCCAGCCTTTCGATCCGCTCCACTCGGTCCACGATTTCCTCGATCTTATCGAGTTTTTCGCGCTGGTTCAGGTCACTGTTAAGAATACTTCGTATGATATCGTGATACATCTTTCAAAACCCCCGACAGTTCCACCCCTAATGGGGTTGTTGCCGCGCTCTTACAACTCTTCCCAAGCCGCGTTCGAATCTGTTCATTGTCGTTTGCAAAAGTGGGTGATAGTAATCATTCACCCACCTGAGTGCGCCTCTGATGTCTGTCACCTCGTCCACCGGATAGATCATGCTCTTCGCACACTCCCGATCTATGTTCTCTCCCACGCCACACCTCTGAAGGATTGAGCTCCATTCGTCGGAAATATCGTCGCCTCTCACGAGTATAATCGGCACCCCTCTTTCAAAAGCGTCTGTTATGAGATAGGTGACTCCTGTGTCCGTGTGGAAAAAGACAAATCTGAGGCGTCTAAAGAGCTTGTTTTGTTCGGTTCCGGAGAGTTCGTGATATTTTGCCAAAGAGATGATTTCGAACTGTCCTTCTGAATATCTCTGTTTCAACACGTTCTCCAGTTCTGCATAAAGCTCAGGGCAGTTCTGTTTCACGGTGTCACACACAAGCACATAATTTTTTCTTTTCAAAACATCGTTCAATGCGCTCAGCCCCCTTTCTTGGAGCGCCCTTGCGGCGCCTTCTCAAATTTGGCGAAAGAGATGGTAGGAATAATCAAGCAAATCACATTTCGGACATAACCAAAGATATGCCCGAATCAGAAGTCTGCAAAAAGGCGATACGATTCTGAGCAATTCTTCAACTGGAATAAAGGATACCGTGACTTCGGTTGGATCGCCACAGACGTAGGAAGGGAGTCACTGCCGTAAACTGAGTTCGTAAATGATTTTTTCAATCAAGTTGAGCGGGTATGTAGGAGTACTATAAAAGTTAACCGATTCATATGTCAACCTATTTGAATGATCACCTTTTGGATATGACTGAATCGTTACTAATCCACCGGCTATGCCGGTGAGAATTGAAAAGGTTCTACCGTTTCAGGCGAAAATCGAAAAACAATAAATTAGACAGGATTTACAGGATGTTCAGGATTCCTTTGCCTTTCCTGCCTCCGGCCCGTAAGGCCTACGCCCCGGAGGGAAGAAAGGCAAAGAGTCTCATCCCTCTTCGAAAGAGAGAAGTGGCTTCTTGAGCCAGCGCAAACCTGCAATGCCACTCTGTGGAGAAGATCTCCTGTTATTGATTCCACGACGTGTCTTTCCGCTAAAGCGGAAGTGGCTTTTCGCGGCTTCACCTGGAAACCGCGAAAAAGTTAGTATCCAGACAATCCTGTTGATCCTGTCAAAAAGCTGAAGGGGGTCAACGGGGCCCCTTTTAGGGGCCTTCCTCCTACC
>JASFTV010000280.1:0-5039 GCA_050050615.1 Desulfobacteraceae bacterium | reverse complement strand
CGTTCTTCAAGCCCTTCCGACGGGCCCCACCCGTGAATAAGGCCAAATCTGTATCCACCTAAATCTACCAGCTTCTTTTCAGGAAGCATCACTTTGACCTCCACGGGGTCCATGTTACCATGAACCCCGTGAAAATCCTTTTGGCTCAGGAACGACACAACTTCAGGCGAAGTAAAGTCCCCTGCGTGCAGAATCAGGTCCATACCCGAGAGGTAGTGCTCGTAAATTTCTCTGAAATCAGCGGTCACCCGATGAAGATGGGTATCCGCCAGAACGGCTATTTTGATGGTCATACAGACGTGAATGCCCCCCTTGAGATGCCGTGTGCTTAGGAGTATAGCAACCTGGGTAAAAAAGACAACCCATAATGTGTTTCGCCCATGAAATCGTTTGACTCCGAAAAATTTCTTTTGTATTTGATTTATCGTACCATTTTAGCTTTATGAAACACCTCGATGATAATTTTGGCCATGGGGAGCTCAGCCCACGTCAAATGGCAGCGGAGGTAAGGTTTAGTCATGCCAATCTATGAATTTTATTGCCGAAATTGTCACGTGATTTTCAATTTCTACTCCGCTTCGGTCAATACGGAAAAAAGACCGACCTGTCCCAAATGCCGCAAAAGAAGACTGGAACGTCAGATGTCCGTCTTTGCCGCGCCAAGGAACAGAGGGGAGGAAGAGGACTTGCCCATGCAGGATATGGACGAATCCAAGATGGAACAGGCGATGAATCTTATTTCAAGTGAAGCCGAGCACATGGACGAAAATGATCCGAAGCAGGCAGCCAATCTGATGCGGAAGCTCACCGATATGACCGGCCTCAATCTGGGACCCGGCATGGAGGAGGCATTAAGAAGGATGGAAGCCGGAGAAGACCCCGAGCAAATAGAAGCGGAAATGGGGGATCTTCTTGAAGAGGAGGAGCCTTTTACCTTAGGCGGAAAATCATCCAGAACCCTGAGAAAACGACCACCCATCAAGGATGACAAACTCTATGAGCTGTGAGCGGGGTCTTTCTTGGGATGTCGTTCTTAGCAGATCATGCCCTCTCTAGAAAGAGGATAGGCATTGCAAGCCCCAGGGCCATGGGCGGAAGGCATAGGGCTAAAACAAAAGAGGCATCTTCTGACTTGGGCCTTCCGCTTTCCTACAGGCCTACCAGCTCAATTTCTCCCCACGTCGCCATCTGCCCTCCCAGAATCACGAGCGCACCCCTGATGCCATCTGTTTGCTGTGCCCAGGAACCTAACCGTTTGAGGTCTTTCTTGCTGCGAACCTTGTTGCACAAGGCCGTTGCAGCCCCGTCAGCCAGAACAGCGGAATAAGATATGATACAGGCGACATCGGCCGCACCCATGCTCAATGAATGGCCCACTGTTGCGGAAGAAGAGCAAACGCCCACAGGCATGATCCTTGCTGGAATAGCCAGCCCTATCTTTTCGCTCAGGGGAGAGTCCCCCGCAAAAATAGAAACGGTCACTGGCCGATTGACTTTAAGAAAGATATCACCCCCATTCTCAACAATCACTTGGTTTGTCCTGCGTAGAAGGCCAAGGGCCACATGCTGCGCTATCGCCCCTGCTACAGAGGCCATCGGGCCCACCCCGAGGCCTCTGGTGAATGAAATCATTTCTTTCACTATCGGAGGCGCGTAAGGATCTTCCGGGTAGGGCTGAAGGGTGGTCAAAAAATCGGGATGGGCGCTAATGTAGTTTTCGAGTTGACGCCTATGGTTAAATACCAACGCTTTCGCCTCTTCTTCAAGAGGCTGCTCTGCACTTATCCACAAATCCGTCTCTTTGATGGCCACATGAAAAGGGGCCAGATCGCTGGACCTTACCCGCCTCCTGTAATGTCGCTCTTTGTATTCACTCATAAGAGGCCTTACCCATCCAAATCCACCTCGGTCCTGCACCGATTGCAGCGTTTCGCTCCTCTGAAAAGTCTGTGTCCGCACTCAGGGCATCTGTAGCGAGCCTCCTCATCTTTAACCCATCTTTCGGTCCCCATCTCCCGCCAGTAAGGAATCGCCCTCATAATCACCTTTTTTCCCACCGGGATGGGAAACGCATCGATATGGGCACATGGGAAATCTTCGCATTGGTGACACCCTGAATAACCCCGGCTGCTCACACAATCCTTGATGGAACACATTCGGCAATATATAAAGGGCTCTTCCGACAGACAGCCGCGGCAGTGAATGTCTTCCGCTCGAAGGTTTTCCGATCCTGGAATTCGACCCCTGTAAACGCCCAAGAGCCGATCCCTGAACTTCTGATTATCATTCCTTGTGGCATACAGGATACCACACACCCCACAATAAAGACCGCACGGCGCCAAATAATCGGCATTTATCTCCATACATCACCTCCAAAGATCCATTAAGAATCACGACATACCCATCGCCTTCATCGACCTCCCCAGGGGACGGTCTTACCCGCTGTTTTAATCCTTATTAGGATTCATCCCGTGGAATCAAATCGCTTTCAGTTTGGTTTGAACCCATATCCGGGATACACCGTCAAAAATAGTATACATTGTCGAAAAAGTCGACAGGGACCTATGCTCGATTTCAAGATTTCTTGACGCCATTCCAAAAAACACTGAAGAGAGTCCTTTCTCCGGCCTGTTTGCGCTTTTTTTCTCAGGTCCTTTGAGCACCTCACCCGTCCCAGACCCGACTCAGGGTATAAGCAAAACACATCTGGTGCACACTCGGGTCGTGGTGGCACCTTTTTTGCATTTCTCCTTAACAATTCAGATTCAGTCAACCCGGCCCGAGCTTGGAAATGCTCATCTACCCGCAGCAAAAAGAAGCGGTTTTTATCCGACGCTCCCGGGCGGCAGGAGGTTCTTGGATGCACCATCAGATACTCATTATTGATGAAGAGGCAAGTCTCACAGAACAACTGCAGCATGCCTTTTCAAGAGAGCCCATTGTTATCCTCAGCGCTCCTTCACCATCAGAGGCCCTCAACATTCTCACCTTTGAGCCAGTGGATCTGGTTGTCTTAGATGAAAAGACACCCGGCGTGGCAAGTTCTGAATTCTTGCCTGTTGTTAGAAGGAAGTATGTCGATACGCTCCTCATCATCCTCACAGGACACTCGAGACAGACGGCAGCCGTACGCGCTATGTGTCTGGGAAAAATCTATCGCTTTTTTTGTGCGCCTTACGATGTGCTCGACCTGGTTACGACAATCCGGCAAGCGCTTCACCAAAAGGCGTTGATGAAAGAGAGCAGACGTCTGCTAAAAGTCGTGAAGCATCAGTCTGAATTCATCAAAGCCATGGAAAGCAAGTACCCTGCGATCAAACACACCCCACGGAAGATTCCAGCGGATGACGAAATCGATGACGGGACATTTGAAGGCCTTATGAATAGGATCGGCCATGTCCTGAAAAACTGTGGGGCCACATTTCATGAAGACCCTATCATCCTATTCGGCGTTTACGTCAAATAAGATGATGACTCTGACTCTTTTTTCATCGTCTCGATAGGTTGCCGCTGCTAGGTGCCCTTTGCCGAGACCAAGAAACCATCCTATTAAAATCAACATTCCCATATTCCATCATTGCATGGTTCCATGTGCGGGGCAAAAACGTCAAGCCTCAACACTGCTGTCCAAAATAAATCGAAAACACGCTTCTAAACGAGCTAAGTGCCTGTATTTACAAGATGCCCCACGGTGCCCAAAATTCAGGTTCCCATGAGCACCGAGTCGCGAGCCATGGGGGTCTCTTTTCAAAAACGAAAAGTCGCTGCCCGGTGACCAGCGTAAGGCCACGGGTGAGGCCCCGCAGGGGCGGGACAGGCAGGGCGGAGAGCCTCCCGGGAATCCCCATGGAAGTAGCTCCGTGGAATTGGCTGCGAAGGTGCTCCGCCCGCCTTTGCTACCCCTTTTTCCATAACTGTTCCTCGATGCCCTTCGTTTTTGAAAAGAGACCCCCATGACTCGCACGAAGCACTGATTCGTTTTTGGACAAGAATGATCTTCGGTATGCCCGGACAATGGAGCTTATATCCTTTCGCTATAGGTTTCCTGGATGACGTGTACCAGGGCAGTGAGGGTAAAATTAACCGGGGTTGCAAGGCCCAGCGCCTCGCCCTCGCGGACAATGGCGCCGTTTATGAAATCAATTTCCGTGAGCTTTTCATTAAGCACGTCCTGGAGCATTGATGCAACGTTGTCGGAGGTGGCCTCGCAGACTTCCATGACGCGGCTGATAGGATCCGGGTAGGGGAGCGAGATAGTCTTGGCACGGGCCACCGCGACCGCCTCCTCGACCGCCTGCTCCATAATCATGCGACTGCCCACCAACTGAGGCAGACGGCCATTTTTCAATCCGGTGATGGCGGCCAGGGCGTTGATGGCCACATTGATGATCAATTTGCCCCAGATGAGTTGGTTGACATCCTCGACCGCTTTTGTTTGAAAACCTGCCCGGTTCATGGCGGAAACGATCGCCTCGACCGGGCTTTCGGGACCTCCTGCCGGCCCGATAACAGTTTCTCCCTGGCCGGCATGCCGTATGTTGCCCGGTCCGAGAACGGTGGCCCCCTCTGCCGTAACACCGCCCAAGACCCTTTCTCTTCCAAAGGCCTGCTGTAAGATCTCCAGGTTACCGATCCCGTTTTGGAGGGTGAGAATTCGTGTATTGGGATTGAGCCACGGCTTGATGGTCTGACTCGCCTCTTTCGTATCGTTGGATTTGACGCATATGAGCACCAAGTCCGGCTGGAAGGAAAGCTCCCCAGAGCATACGGGCACCTTTACAACATATTCTCCAGTAAGCCCTTGAACGCTGATCCCCTGATCATCGATCTTTTCCGCCCGCTCTCTGTTTTTTTCGAACAAGGTGACCTGAAAGCCCGCTTTCCTGAGACGGGCTGCAAAAAGGCAACCCATGGCCCCTGCGCCCACGACTAAAATCTGCATGTGCCTGCTCCTCGGATGAAGATATACCAAAAGGTGCGGGGATGGCTTCTCCCCTCAAGGCGATATCTCAAGAAAGATCCCACTGGGCCTTGCAGTG
>JASFTV010000279.1:0-5040 GCA_050050615.1 Desulfobacteraceae bacterium | reverse complement strand
GGTATTCATCGAGATATGTTCCGAGGCCGTTACTGGACAAGGCGCGAGGTCGTAGGGATCGGTTCCCCTGAAGATACCCACAAGCGGGTCGCGTTCTGTTTTGAGCAGGGCGGGTCCGGGCTCAATACCATTGCGGACGTCACCTACGACATGGGTCTGGACCCGGACCACCCGCGGGCGCAAGACGAGGTGGGTCTGACAGGGGTCAACATGTCATCTATTCAGGATATGGAGACACTCGTCGGTGATATTCCCCTGGACCGGGTGAGTTGGTCCCTTATTACCGCATCTACCGCCGCTGCTGCGACAATGGCCCAATATGTGGCGGTCGCCCGGGAAAAGGGTTACGACATTCGCGACTTGAGAGGCTCCATCCAGAACGATCCCATTCATTTTCGCTATTGCGGCTTTCGCCCCGCCTGCCCCCTTGATCTGTCCATCAAGTTGGGATCAGACGTGATGGAGTTTTGCACAAGAAACATGCCCAAATGGTATTACAGCACGGTCAACATGTACGATCTCAGAGAGCAGGGGATTACCGCCCCTCAGGAGATAGCCTTCGGCTTCGGCATTGCCATGTGCTATATTGATGAACTGCTGCGTCGAGGTCTCAGCATCGACGGGTTTGCCCCCCGATTCACTTTCTACGTGTCCTCTCACATCGATTTCTTCGAAGAGATCGCCAAGATCAGGGCGGCTCGCCGCATGTGGGCACGGCTCATGAAAGAGAAATACGGGGCCGAAGACCCACGCTCTATGCAATTTCGTTTTGCGGTACACACCGCCGGGTGTTCGCTTATTCCCCAGCAACCGCTTAACAATCTCGTCCGTATTTCTTTTCAGGCCCTGGCCGCAGTCCTGGGGGGTGTGCAATCGCTCCATTGCTGCTCCTACGATGAGCCCATGTGCCTGCCCACCGAGAAGGGACACCTTCAGGCGCTCAGAACCCAGCAGATCATCGCTTATGAGACAGGCGTGACCAACGTGGCAGATCCGTTGGGGGGTTCCTACTAGATTGAGAGCCTGACCGACAAAATGGAAGAGGAAGCGTTAAAGGTGATGAACGGGGTCGAAGATGTGGGCGGCATGGAAGAGGCGATCAGGACCGAGTGGCTGGACCGCCAGTTCGATGAGGAAGGCATCAAACGACAGAGGGAAATAGATAAAGGAGACAAGCTGCTTGTGGGCGTCAATATCTTCACAAGCGAAGAGGAGACGGAAACCCCTCTGGGCGTTCAGCGCATTTCTGAGCAATCAGCGCATCAACAGATCGAGGATGTCATTAAACTGAAGAAGAGCCGAAATAAGAGGAAGCTATCGGAGGCGATCAAGCGTCTTCGAGAAGACGCGGCAGAGAATCGGAACACAATCCCGGCCATGATCGACGCGACCCGGGCGTTTGCCACGACCGCGGGGCCAAGGTCGTTGCAGCGCTTTTGAGAGATGCTGGAATGGAGGGTGGTTTACCTGGGCATGTATCAGACGCCCGAGGGTATCGTGCAGGCCGCCATTGACGAGGACGCGGATGTGATCGGTGTGAGTTATCTTTCGGGCGAACATCTCGTCTATACGCCGAAGCTTGTAGCAGAGATGAAGAAAGGCCATCTTGACGATGTTCTGTTCCTTGTGGGCGGATCATTTCCGCCGGAGGACATACCGGTGATGAAGGAAATGGGGGTGGATGAAGTATTCAGGGGAGGATCCCTGACCGATTCCTTTGTCCAGTACATCCGCGAGAATGTTCGGCGGCAGAGCCGATGAAATGTATCATGAGGGAATGAAAGGAGGGGTCTACGTTTGACGTTTGCTGAAATTCGATAAGCGTCAAACATAGACCCCTTGCCCTTATTTTTGGTTTCGCTAAGCGTTACAACAACATTTCGCCGTGGCTAAGGCGCATGGGGGGTGTAAGCATGGGTATTATAGAAAAACTAGTAGGAAAGAAAAAAGGACCTGTTTACAAAGTCGCTTGGAATCTGTCAGATTTGAAACGAAAAATCCCCAGGCTGCCAAAGCTATATCCGGCAGGAGGTTTCACCTTTGGTGCGGGAAAAGGTGTCGCCGAAGAACAGATTCCAATCATTTGCCGGAATATCGAAGAGGCTCTCACCGCCCTAGAGACAGGGCTAGACCCCAATGGTAACCCAATCACAAGAAAACAAATCGGAGAGGGGCTCAGGAATTTAGTCAATGCTACGAAGAAACCAGGGTTCGCCGGTTTGCTGAACGCGGTTCTGAGTATTGATGGGGTGGCGAAACTAGAAAGCTACATGGATCGACTCGGGGATGTTGCCGACCAGCTTTGCCAGATGGACAATTAACATACAAAACTCTGGCACAGGGGCCATTTGAGGCCGGGTCGAACCAGGCCAAGCATTTGAAATCGTGGGATAATTCCAAGGAGTTTGCCCCGAAATAGAGCTTAGAGCGGCATTTTCAGCGTCAAAATTAGCTTTCTCTAAAAGGGTGTTTTTGCAATCACTAACCATGCAAAACCTGCTCCTTATAGAGCTATTTGGTTCCTGCTTGGCTCCTGGCCTTTCATCTAATTTGGTGGAGGATTCAAATGAAGGCAGCGATGCAATGTTCCAAATGTGGCAAAACCGATATTGATTCCGGTACACTGCATAAGAGGGATCTTTGGCTATTAATAATTGCTGTTCCGCTATTTTTTGTTAGCGGGTGGTTCGGTTGGGGTTATATCGTCTACCCATTAGTCAGGAAAACCGCAAGTCTCTTTGTTGTTTTTGTCCCAGCAATCATAGGTTTTAGCGTGTTGGCCTATGCGGTGAAACAGAAACCGGTGTTCACCTACGAATGCAAAGATTGCGGCCACAGCTGGCGCAGGTCTGCCAAAAGTGGTCCGATGGAAGAGGATCCGAGGTACACGAACTGGCAAATACAACGATTGATCCACGATTCGGTTAAAGAGCGTAAGAAGGCTGCTCAGTGGTTGGGCGAACGGCGAATAGAATCGGCCGTGGAACCGTTGATCACCTGCTTGGAAGATAGAAAAATAAAGTACGAAGATGCGCGAAAGTCAGCGGCCATTGCCTTGGCTCAGATCGGCGACGCGCGTGCTGTCGAATCTCTCGCGAAAACGGCAATGGACGACAGCTGGAAATTTATGGACGTACGTTTATCAGCCATTAATGCTTTGGGTGAATTTAATGATCCGCAGGCTCGCAAAACATTCGAAACCTTACTGGGAGAGAAGGATGTCCGTGTCCGTCAAGCGGCCGAAGCAGCCTTGGCGAAACTGCAGTCAAGTTAAGAAAGCACCAAAATCTCTTATCCATAACTGAATGGTCATGACTTTTGAAAGTAGCTCGATAGATTGAACGCTTTTAAGCCGGCCAAGTCACTTTATCGCATTTTTTGTTTTTAGATATCATAGAAAGCTGTCATATCATAAGCTGCTCATAAAATGATGCATTTCACACAAGAGAAAGCAAGATTGATAATAGCACACCAAATTCAATTGGGAGATTGAGATATGAAAAAGTCGAAATGTTTTAGCATTACGATTGTATTTTTCCTAGCATGCATTTTTTTGTTTTTGACGGCTATACAGGGAAGCCACTCTTTTCAAAAGCAGTATTTATCCACCCAAGAATATAGTGATCCAAAAGGTTTCTTTACAATCTTTCCTCCCCCGGGTTGGCTTATAAGCGAATATCCCGATGATCCGAGAGGGAAAGTGGCGTTTCTTCATCCTAACATCAAGAATCTTAGCCTGAGGGTTATTGCTCAAGCAGCTGATTATAAAAACTTCGAGGAACTCAGACAGAATGCTGAAATAGCAGCAAGTAAGATACGGACCCAGTTTAAAGGCCAGGTGAGTATCGAGAGGTGCTCTCTCGGTGATGCTCCCGCTCTTAGGGTAAACATCACCATACCGAACCAATTAAAGCAACTCCAATATCAATTTTTGCGAGGCAGAATGTATTACAATTTAGCTTATTCAGCACCGTTAAATGCGTATGAAGATTTTCTAACAGAAATTACAAACAGCATGGAGACCTTTGAACCAGGCTCACATGGTGTAACAAATAAGGATGTTGTTCTGCACTCTATACGTGCCAAAGTGAGGCGTGCCACGCTGTTGATTGAAATGGGTAAATTAGTATTAGCTCTGGAGGCTGTGAACGAGGGACTAAGAATACAACCTACGAACTCTGAGTTAAGGGAGCTGAAAAAAGTAATTGAGCAGAAAAGAAAGTAATGGCCTGCCTCCAGTTAAATGGCCCTTCCCGATCTAACGGGGCGGGATATGTTGACTAACGTTATTCCAAGTGGGGCGCGGTTGAAAGCGCATAGGGCATAGGGCATAGAGCATGCCATGAAAGGAGAGAGGCGGAAGGCGTAAGGTGTGAGGCGAAAAAGGGATAAAGAGTTATTGAAACACGTTCAGGTCCAACCGGAGGGAGGTCATTCCATGGTGCATTTCCCAAAATGGGCAACTCGCCTTCCGTTCGCCTATCTTGACATATCAATAAGATAAAGGTAGCCTAGACAGGTTACCGAGAACCTTGAAAAAAAGTATGATGAGTACGCAGGATACGACCAGGGAGATAGAAAAGAGACAGATAGAGATCTTGAGGGGCATGGGATCGGAGGGGCGTTTGCGCGCAGCTATGGAGCTTTCTCAAATGTCTCGGAATCTCTTGTTGGAGGGTGTGCGGAGGCGACACCCCGAGTATGATGAACGACAAATCCGCCTCGAGACCATTCGTTTGACCCTACCCAGAGAGCTTTTCCTTTATGCTTACCCGGAAGCGGATGACATCTTGCCATGAGCCCGGATGAGGCATTACAGCTAGTTCTTTCTAAACTGGAAGGGTGCGGAATTCACTACATGCTTACAGGCTCTTTTGCAAGCAATCTGCATGGTGTGCCCCGGACAACCTATGACGCCGATATTGTTATAGAGGCCGACATGGAGACCCTGGGCAGATTTCTCCAGGGCCTCGGCAACGAGTTTTATGTGAGCCAGGAGGCGGCCAGAGAAGCGGTGTCTAGTCGCGGTATGTTCAATGT
>JASFTV010000278.1:0-5058 GCA_050050615.1 Desulfobacteraceae bacterium | reverse complement strand
GTTGGCAGTCTTTATGACCATCCCTTTCAGACCAAGGGGGAGATCAAAGAGAAGGCCTTCGAAGAGGCCCGGAGGGTGGTCGCCTACCTCCAGGAGCAGGTTTTTCCCATTCATGGACTGAAGTAAACAACATAGGTTCAACGGAGGGAGGCTTGAACGGCCCTTGCAAAAGCTCAGAAATCGGTCAATTGTTTCAAAATCCCTATTGCGGTATTGGAGTGAGGGAGTACTGGAGTGTTGGGAGACACGGAGACGAAAAATGCCGATCTGCTGGCAGCTTCGTTTCCACTTTTCCATTACCCCACTACTTGCCCCATTACTCCATTATTCGAACACCCCAGGTTGCCCCAGTACTCCAATATTCCTCTATTATCGGACTCCCCGTATAAGAAAAGCCAAGCGTTCTGAAGCACTGCCAATGGAGACAGCCCCATGACACCAAAATGGGATCAGAGATGGTGGCGTCCCTGATCCCATTCAGCAACCTCAAAAAAGTGGATAAATTGGCCAACAGGGACTGGCATCGAGTTTCCTGTGGGTCCATTGAAGGGGGCTCGTTGGTTCCATCCAGGATAACGGGAATCTTCATCCCCTGAACAGATTACTGCCTTCCGGCAACGAGTTTGTCCACAACCTCAGGATCCGCGAGGGTGGACGTATCTCCGAGTTGGTCAATCGCCCCCTCGGCGATCTTCCTGAGAATCCTTCTCATGATCTTCCCACTCCGCGTCTTGGGAAGAGCGTCTGCAAAGTGCAGTTTGTCCGGAGAGGCGATCGGGCCAATCTCTTTTCTCACGTGCTGAACGAGCTCCTTTTTCAGCTCATCAGAGGCTGTGAAAGCTTCCTTCAACGTCACAAAGGCATAGATTCCCTGTCCCTTGATATCGTGGGGAAAACCGACCACGGCGGATTCAGCCACTGCCGGATGAGCTACGAGAGCGCTTTCGACTTCCGCCGTACCCATCCGGTGGCCTGAAACATTGATGACATCATCAACGCGGCCCATGAGCCAGTAAAAACCATCCTCATCCTTTCTCGCACCGTCGCCCGAGAAATAATAGCCCGGGTGCTGCACAAAATATTGCGCCTTAAACCGATCCGGGTCACCCCAAACCGTTCGCATAAAACCGGGCCAGGGCTTTCTGATGCAAAGGTGTCCGCCTTCGTTCACATCCGCTTCTGTCTCGTCCTGTCGCAGTATGACAGTATCGACGCCGAAGAAAGGCAGGGAGGCTGAGCCCGGCTTCATGGGAAAAGCGCCTGGAATGGGCGTGATCAAAAAGCCCCCCGTTTCTGTCTGCCACCAGGTATCCACAATGGGGCAACGTTCCTTTCCGATGACCGTGTAATACCACATCCAGGCCTCAGGATTGATGGGCTCGCCCACGCTACCCAGGAGTCGCAGACTGCTCAGATCCCTTCTGTTCGGCCATTCTTCTCCGTTTCTCATGATCGCCCGAATCGCGGTAGGCGCCGTATAGAAGACGTTGACGCCGTATCTTTCAACGACCTCCCAGAAGCGATCAGGTTCCGGGTAGTTGGGGACACTTTCGAACACGATAGATGTTGCGCCCAGGCCGAGAGGGCCGTAAACGATATAACTGTGGCCGGTAACCCAGCCGATGTCAGCCGTACACCACCAGACATCCTCGTCCTTGAGATCAAAGCCGTATTTTAGGGTCACCATGGTGAAGAGCAGATATCCCGCCGTGGTATGAAGCACCCCTTTCGGTTTCCCGGTGCTGCCGCTGGTGTACAGTATAAAAAGCGGATCTTCTGCGTCCATCCACTCAGGATCACATTTGGGGGAGGCATCTTTCATCATTTCATCCCACCAGTAGTCACGGTCCTCTTTCATGTCGGTCTCTTTATCGATTCGCCTGACCACGACACATCTCTTGATACTTGGGCACTCTTCCATCGCCGCATCAGCATTCGCTTTGCTCGGAAGGACCTTGCCCGAGCGATATCCCCAATTGCATGTGATGAGCGTCTCTGCCTCGCAGTCCTGGATCCTGTCCCTTAAGGCCTCAGCGCTGAAGCCCCCGAAAACGATGCTGTGAATAGCACCGATCCTGGCACAGGCGAGCATCGCAACGGGAAGCTCCATGATCATAGGCATGTAAATGGCGACCCGATCCCCTTTCTTAACGCCCAAACCTTTAAGGACGTTGGCAAATTTGCAGACCTGGCGATGGAGTTGCTGGTAGGTATAAGTCTTTGATTCCTCCAGAGGCTCTCCCTGCCAAATCAGGGCGGCCTTGTTCTTTCTCCATGTATTCAGGTGACGGTCCAGGCAGTTGTAAGTGACATTCAACTTTCCACCCACGAAATATCGAAGGTAAATATCATCTTTGAAGCTGAATTCTTCAACCGGCCCATCCCATTTTTTGAACCAGTCAATATACTCCTCACCCATCTCGCCCCAGAAACCCTGTGGGTCCTTGATCGACCTTTCCCAAAGCTTCTTGTACTCGTCCATGCTCTTTATGTAAGCCCTGTCTACGAACTCCTTGATCGGCTCAAAAACCCGTTTTTCCGCATAAACCGATTCAACTTTAGCGCCTTTTGCCTCTGCCATCCTAAACCTCCTGTTTTTCTTACAAATTTATCCGCTCCCTGAGCCTGGGAAACCCCGCCATTCCCGAAAGAGTCACGCCATAGAAGTCAAATCGGAGTTCAAAGGAGATACAGACTCCGCCGCCCTTTTACGATTGCACCCCCAGGAGCATTTCAACTATATTTCAGCTATAATGGACCTTCAAGGATTTTATCAAGATACAAGATATATGCCAGTGCACTCGGCCATGCGTTTGCGCCTTAGTGTGCTTATCTCATTGCCTTTTCTTTGTTTCCGCTTTAGCGAACAATGATTGACGGAAGTTGGCGGTAAACGATGAAGTGACACAGGGTGCACATTTCAAACAACAATACCATTTTTTCTCTTCCCCCGCATGATGCCCTGGAGGCCGGATGCAGGCAAAGCCCCCATTTCTTAACGCGCCCAGATTGCATCCAGAAGGCTGAAGACCCCGCCCGCGGCCGACCGTGCCACGTCATAGGAGTTTTCAGTGGCCTGGGTATCAAAATCGAATGATGTGAGGGGCCTTCCAGCACTCCGGGCTACACGTCCTATGTAGTCGGCCGTATGTACCCAGCTGAACTCCTCATTGAGCGCATGCCTCGGTTTCGGTTCTGCCCATTTTCCCCTGATTGAAGGATCATTCAGGGCTTGATGGATCGCCCTGATCCGCCGAAGACTCTCCAGATGGGGTATTTTCTCCAGGTGATCTTTAAACCTTTCGTCCCTAATAACGAGTACCGGTTGCATGCTGGAAGTGGGCCTTTACTTCCTCAGATGCGTTCTCAAATGCAAAATGTATCAGCTCCGCCGACTCAGGTATCTTTTTCTCATGCTTCAGGAGCGTACTGAGCGCAGTTCTGCCAAAGCTGGGATGAGCGTTCGGACTCAGGCACTGTTTAGCGATGGCAAGTCTCAACTTTCTCTCCGATATCTCTTTATTACTCTTGGCCCTTTTTCGTAACCCCTTCACCTGTCTCTGAATATGCTTCTCGATCTCCTTGATGACGCCCTGCCGCAGGTTCCGGCAATGGGTGGTCATGACCAGGATGCTTTTAAGGAGGTACCCCTTGGGCTGTTTCAAGACGTAACCTGAAAGGCCGCGGGATTGGAAACCGACAGCCTCATAGAAACCTCTTGCCCCGACCTCTGTGTCGAGGACCAGTTCCTTAACATCCAAAAGCTCATTTTTCCACAGCAACCAGACCCCGGCTACCAGAAACGTCCCCACCCCTTTTAACGCTCTGCGACCCGCGAACGTCTCATCTCCAGTCTTACCCCGGAGCGTTGCAAGGAATTTGATCTCGAGGTCTTTTTTGAGAAACTGCTCTCTCAGGTTAAGATAGATCAATCCCACGACATTGCGGTCAACGATGCATGCCATGAGATTCTTTTCCAATCCCCGGATGAGACAGTTTAGAATGAAGCGGACGCTGAAAAACTCCACATTGATGTCGGCTACCTGCATGAGACTGTCCATGCAGATGGGAAAACAGGTGAAATAGGCCAGCGTTTCGTCATCCACCACGCCTCGATAGAACACGGAGTCGCGATCATCGATCTGGAGAGATTGATCATCTCTCTTAGTCTGTTCAAGAAACTCGACAAGGCCCGAATAGAATGTGGCCTTTCTCTCATCTCCCTCCCCTTCCAGCCCTGCGAGCCTTTTTCCTATGCAGGCGATCGTACGATCAATTTCATGGGTCACTGCGAGCCTGAGGCCTGCTGCATGAATTTCCCTCAAGGCGTCCGGAAACTTGATCGGTTCTTTTCCGTCTTCAAGCTCCTGTCTCTTGACGAGTTCACCGTACTTGATTAGGAGGCCCTGCTCTATAGGGACTGTCCCTTCATCAAAGAAGAGAACCCTGTTGACCAGAACCCTATCACCCTCGAAGAGGAAAAAAAGATCATCCTCGGTGGAGGCATCATCCGATCTTGAGGGGACATCGATCACCCCCATGCCAAGCATTTCATCCAGGGAATAGCCGATCTCTGGATTTCTGTTCGATATGGCGTCGATCGCCTGCTTGATATGTTCTCTCTTGATCATGGGTGACGGGTCTAGGGTGGTTGCTGGCTCTTATGACGTGGAGGGTTTGAACTCAAGAGGAAGTTCTACCGTAAAACTCGCTCCCTTCCCCGGTTCGTTCTTCACAGAGAGACGCCCCCCCAGCTTTTGCAAAATATCGGCGCTGATAGAAAGTCCCAGCCCCATCCCCTCCGGCCTCGTCGTAAAGAGGGGATCGAAGATCTTTTGTATGTGGTCTTCAGGAATCCCTGGTCCTGTATCGGTGACGCGCACCGCGACGCCTTCCTTGCTGGCCCGGGTTTCTAAAGCAATTTCGCCATCTTTCCTGATGGCGGTCATAGCATTTAGAATCAAATTCTGAAAGACCTGCCGCAGTAGTGAAGGATCACTCCAAACAGTGGGAAGTTCCTCCTGATAATCCCGTACGACGGCGATTCTGTTGAAGTGC
>JASFTV010000277.1:0-5059 GCA_050050615.1 Desulfobacteraceae bacterium | reverse complement strand
GGTGGAGGCCATCCGGAATTTGGGGATCAGGATTGAGGATGTAAAGCGAATTATTATGACCCACACCCATCTGGATCACATCGGTTGTCTTGCTGAGATTCAGGAACAGATTCCCCATGCGGAGCTGTGGGTGCACATGGATGAAGCGGAAGCTTTAGAGAAGGGGGATGAGAGAACCGTCTATGGCATGGACATGTTCCGCAGTATGTGCCAGATGCAGTATGGCCTCAATCCGGGTCATTTTACATTCAAAGTGCAGAACAGACTCCGGGGAGGCGAAAAATTGGAAATAGGGGACATGGAATGGGAGGTCTTACACGTTCCCGGACACTCTGCCGGGAGTATTGCGCTCTACAATGGCGAAAAGATGGTCCTTATCCCCGGAGATGTGGTCTACGCTGATTATGCGATCGGGCGGTTTGACCTTCACAGCGCAAACGGTTCGAAACTCAAGGACTCTTTGATGCGACTCGGTGAGCTGGACGTGGATATTCTATTGCCCGGCCACAACAGGGTTGTCAAGGGTCTGCCGGCCGGGTATATCCTGAATACAGCGAGACAGTGGGCGCAGTTCCTGGCCTGATCCACTCATTTCATATAAATTGAGACCCTGACAAGTTCAAAGGGGTCCAACAAATCCCTTCTCCGCCCTTTAACAAAGTGAACATGTCCCACATTTTTTTGCTGGATGCAGTTGGGGATTGTGTAAAACATATCTCTACCCCCGGTGTCCAGCACGCGACTTATGGGTAAAGCTCAGCTTAACAAAGGGTAGCGAAAAGGAGATTTCTCGTACAAAAGCCATGTTCAATGAATAAGGCGGGTGAACAGAACCTGTTGCTCTCCTCAATCAGTGAGAAAAAAGTTGCTATTAGCTTCCATCCAAGGCAAACGCACCTGTGCAGGCAACCCAAAAAGCGTTTGTCAACCATTTGGGGATCTGTTACGCTCCTAAGATAAAGCATTAACAGTCACAAACCATGGGAGGAGAAACGCCATGTTACAAATAGAAGACTTAAGGGTGGAAGTTGGCGAAAAGGTCATACTGCAGCGCATTGAGCTGGACATCCAAGCCGGTGAAACACATGTCCTTTTTGGTCCAAATGGCTCTGGAAAGACATCCCTTCTCATGACGATCATGGGTTATCCTCAATACAAGATAGTGACCGGCAAAATCATGTTTAGAGGGGAAGACATCACCCACATGCCCATCAACGAACGGGCCCAGTTGGGCATTGGCATGTCTTATCAGAGACCGCCTACCATAAACGGACTAAAGACCCGGCAGATGCTTCAAATGTGCGCAAAAGGGGAGGTGGATGGAGAGATGTTGGCTCGCAGGGTCAATTTCGGGGAGTTTCTGGACAGGGACGTGAATGCTGGATTCTCCGGGGGTGAAATCAAGCGCTCGGAACTCCTTCAGCTCATGGCACAAGACCCGGACTTGATGCTTTTCGATGAGCCGGAATCCGGGGTTGATATGGAGAATATTTCCCTGGTCGGCGAGACAATCGCCTATTTATTGCAGAAAGACTTTCCTATGGAGAAAGAAAAATCCAAGATGCAAATGAGACTTGAACGGACAAAAATGGGGCTCATAATTACCCATACGGGATATATCCTTGATTACGTGGCGGCTGATAAAGGGCAGGTGCTGTATAACGGAAAATTAAGCTGTGTAAGTAATCCCCGGGACATCTTGAAATGCGTGGCTGAATCTGGATATGAGGAGTGTGTGCGATGCATCAACTTGATGAACTGAAGCAAAGGGCTAAAAAGGCTGCAAGTAAAAAGGCGGCCCTAGGCGAAGATATCAATTTGGATGAATTTGATCAGGCGCCCGTGCCTCATGCGTATCTGGCGGATGAGGAGCTCTGTGCACTGCCTCAGGAAGAGCAACAGCGACTCATCATGGCAGGGCTGGACGTCACGCAAAAGGAACGCTCCGGCACCTTTTTCCAGAAAGATACATCGGTCATCCATTGCCATGCCCAGCAGGATGGGATCGAAGTCCTTCCCATCCGAAAGGCACTGGAGCAAGACTGGATCCGCGAGTATTATTGGAAGCTTGTGGCCGTGGATACGGATAAGTACACGGCCGCAGCAGAATTAGGGCTGCATGATGGTTACGTCATACGATCATTACCAGGGAGCACGTCCATCTATCCCGTGCAGGCGTGTCTTTACCTGGACAAGGAAGGGTTACAGCAAAATATCCATAATATCATCATCGCAGAAGAAGATTCAGAACTCCATATTATCACCGGTTGCTCCACATCACCCCATATGAGGAAAGGGACCCACGTGGGCATCTCAGAGTTTTTTGTAAAGAAAAATGCAAAGCTCTCATTTACAATGATTCACAACTGGGCAGTGGACATGATGGTCCGTCCACGCTCCGTGGCCAGGGTGGAAGAGGGTGGTCTTTTCTTGAATAACTACATCTGTATGAAACCGGTTCGTTCATTGCAGATGTATCCCACCACGCATCTGGTTGGAAAAGATGCGGTCACCCGCTTTTATAGTATCATTGTGGGCAGCCCTGGTTCCGAGTATGATCTTGGCGGCAGAGTCTTACTCAAGGAACAGGGGAATCGAGCGGAAATTGTGACCCGTGCCATCAGTAATGGCGGAAATATTATTGCCAGGGGTCACTTGATCGGGGAAGTTCCGGAGATTAGGGCCCATCTGGAGTGCCGGGGCCTGCTTCTCAACGGCGGGCTCATTCATGCCGTTCCGGAACTGGAGGGGCGTGTGGATGGCGTCGAGATGTCCCATGAAGCGGCGGTAGGCAAGATTGCGCAGGAAGAGATCGCCTATCTGATGTCCAGAGGTCTCAGTGAAGATGAGGCCACGTCCACGATTGTTCGGGGTTTTCTCAGCGTCGACATTCCGGGATTGCCCTCCCAATTAAAGGCGGAAATAGACAGAGCGATTGAACAGAGCGACAAAGACATGATGTAGCCATTGGAGGGGGATTCCTTCTTGAGCCTGAGAAGTGAGAACACGCTTCCCCTTGCATTTTTCACCCACGAAAGCCAACCTCTAAAACAGCCTCTTACCCTTTCAATTTCCGGTTCTTTTTTGTGTGTGAGGTCTTTTACGATGAAGTGGAAGAAATCCGTGAAATTCGAACCATCAACGAGACGCTGGCCGCACGCTGGGCGATGAAGCGGATCACCCCAAAAGAGCTCCAGGCCTTGGAGGAGAATCTCGTCGTTTCAAAGAGAGAGGTGAACGGAGGAAACCCAAAGGCCTTTGTGGAACGGGATGCGGAATTTCATGAAATCTTGGTTCGCGCAAGCGGGAGTGAGTCGAGGACGAAAAATGCATGAGATCAAGTTTCACGGGCGAGGAGGCCAAGGCGTCGTCATGGCATCCCAGATGCTCGGCCTGGCTTTCTTTAGGGCGGGGATGCACCCGCAGTGTTATTCTCTATTCGGGGGCGAGAGGCGGGGAGCACCGGTTGTCAGTTTTCTCCGTGTGGATAAGGAAAAGGTTCTCCTGAAATGCGAGATCAAACACCCTAATGAACTCCTTTGTTTTGATGAGAGCCTGCTCAACCCGGGTGAACTTCGCGCTTTAATGCGCCAAGGCTCACGAATCCTGGTGAGCACTGACAAGACGATAAAGGCGTTCCAGGAGCTCTCTGGATTTGATCTCGGTCTTGTGGACGCAACAGCTATTGCTGCAAAACTGGGTCTTGGCCATGTGATCAACAGCACGGTTCTGGGTGCCTATTGTCGCTTGACAGGTCGTCCACCCTTGGACGACGTGATTGATGCGGTCGAGGAAATGGTTCCCGCCAACAAGGAAAAGAACGTCGAGGCGGTTCGTCAAGGGTATGCCAATCTGAGTCTACAAAAACCGCGGCAGAGAGCCCCGTCCGGAAGGGCGGGGGTGAATGGCGCGGGGAGCTTCACTCAACAATGGTGAGAGATGATATGACTACACTACGATGCATTGACCCGGAAAAAATCATTCCCATATCGCGTTCCACGACCGAGGTGTTCAAGACAGGGACATGGGATAGCAGGCGACCAGAGCACTGCGAAAAGGTTTCTCCCTGTCGAATATCTTGTCCAGCCGGAAACCCCATTCCTCGTGCCCTGCGCGAGGCCGCACAGGGGGATTTTGACGGAGCCCTGAGGGTATTTCTGGAGGAAAGCCCTTTGCCAGGAGTGTGCGGCAGGGTGTGTTATCACCCGTGTGAGATCCAGTGCAATCGGGGTCAATGGGACGGTATGGTTTGGATCCGTGCCCTGGAACGGGCGGCCTCTGAATATGGAACGGCGGAGCCTGTCCCCTTGACGAATGCTGGTCGAGACTATCCAGTGGCGGTGGTAGGCTCAGGACCGGCCGGGCTTTCAGCAGCCTATCACCTGGCCAGGATGGGACATCCCGTGACGTTGATCGAGGAAGAAGAGGAATTGGGTGGACTCCTGCGGTGGGGCATTCCCCAGTATCGTTTGCCCCAAAAGGCATTGGAGAGAGATCTGGAACGCATCCTCTCTTTAGGAATCCGCGATCGGAAAGGAACGCGTATCGACGGGGAGGGGTTCCAGAAACTTCGGGCCTCCTACAAGGCCGTCTTTCTTGCCTCAGGGGCTCAACGGAGTCTGAGCCTGGATATTCCGGGCATTGGACTTGAAGGGGTTCTCTTGGGTGTGGACTTCCTCAAGGCGGTTCGACGAGGGATGATCACAGAACTCCCGGGAAAGGCCGTCATCATTGGAGGAGGGAATGTGGCGATTGATGCCGCCTTGAATGCCCGAAGGCTGGGATCAGAAACCGTGGAGCTTATCTGTCTGGAGCAACGGGATCAAATGCCCGCCCATGCGGGGGAGTGTGAAGACGCCCTGGAGGAGGGCATCCTCTTCCAAAACGGTTGGGGGCCCAGGCGTATCCTGGAAAAGGGGGGCAGGGTCAATAGGATCGAATTTGCGAAGTGCACGTCCGTGTTGGACCGAGAAGGCCGGTTTAATCCCACCTATGATGAGGCCTCCATTCTTGAGTTGGAAGGGGACTGGGTGATTTTGTCCATTGGCCAGGGCCCGGA
>JASFTV010000276.1:0-5071 GCA_050050615.1 Desulfobacteraceae bacterium | reverse complement strand
CGGGTAGCTCTTGCGCGGGCTCTCGTGAGCAATCCTAAAGTGCTGCTGTTGGACGAACCGCTGAGCAACCTGGACGCCAAGCTCAGAGAAAAAATGAGATTTGAAATCAAGAGCCTGGTAAGACGCTTGGGCATCACATCGGTCTACGTCACCCATGACCAGGCCGAGGCGATGGTTATCTCTGATCGGATCGCCGTCATGGACTCAGGGAACGTGGTGCAAATCGGCGTGCCGCAGGACATCTATAAAAAGCCCGCCAATCGATTTGTCGCCGATTTTATAGGCACCATGAACTTTATGTCCGGGGAGGTCGTCCAGGTCCTCCAGGATACGGACGCGGTTTACGTACGCACCGAATTCAGGGAGAAGATGGTGTGTAAAACGCACAGCATTGCGGCCACAACACCAGGGAAAAAAGTGTATGCATCGATACGTCCTGAGGACGTGGAAGTATTTACAGAACCACCTGACGCCAGGGAGAACCTGTTCAAGGGCACCATTGTCCATAAAGCGTACCTGGGTAACTTTCTCTACTTTTTCGTAAGCGTAAATGACACGATGATCAGGGTGCAGGTGCCGCATCACCTACCGCAAGAAGAGGGACAAGCACTCTACCTGTTTCTAGATCCCCAAAAATGCATGATCCTGTTCTGATAAAATCGGTCCGCGATTTTATCTAAGGCGACGTTATCGAGCCCACCCATCGGCTCGCGGCTCAAAGCAGAACACCTCCCTGAGTTAATCGGGCTCATGGTCACTGGAGAATGATTCGATCATTGGCAAAGAATTGACTTTGGGCTATGAAAAGAGAACACGGCTCTAACTTCTTCCAATTGGAGACATGAGGATGATTCCCTCCATTAGAGAATTCCCTCCCGATGCCGCAAGAAACCTCGCCGGCATTCTTTTTGACATTGACGACACTTTTTCGAGCCGTGGAAAGATAGGTCCAGAAGCTTATCAAGCATTGTGGTCACTGAAGGAAGCAGGCTTCAAGATCCTTCCCATCACAGGACGGCCGGCCGGGTGGTGTGACCATATCGCCCGGATGTGGCCTGTGGACGGCATTATCGGCGAAAACGGCGCCTTCTGCTTCTGGCATGACGAGAAGGAAGGAAAACTCAACAAAAGGTTCATGGATTCAGATAAGGTGCGCGAAGAAAAGCAGCGTCGCCTGGAAATGATTCGAGATGAAATCCTGAGCTCGATTCCGGGTACCGCCATTGCGAGCGATCAACGCTATCGCGAAGCCGATCTGGCCATCGACTATTGCGAGGACGTGTCACCCCTAGAATGGAAAGAAGTGGAAAGGATCTGTGAGATCTTCAGAAAACATGGCGCCAATTGCAAGGTCTCGTCGATCCATGTGAATGGTTGGTTTGGAGACTATGATAAGCTTGGAATGACCAGAGTCTTTGCTCAGGAGCGATGGGGGATCAACCTGGATGAGCAGAAACACCGGTTCCTTTTCTGTGGTGACTCTCCCAACGACGAACCCATGTTTGTATACTTTCCGCACACAGCGGCGGTGAAAAATATCCTCCGGTTTGCCGATCGCATGAAACACTTACCGAGCTTTGTGGCAACCCAGGAGGGAGGAAAGGGGTTTGCGGAAATTGCAGAACTCATCTTGCAGCAAAGAAGGACCAGAACCATCTGATACGGTGGTATTTTCACAGAACCCAGCTCGCGTTGCGCGGGACCGGATCCTTCACTTTACCTTGCTGCCTGGGACGGATTTGACATCCGGTATGAGCAGATGAACACCGGATTGATCTTCAGCCGCGAGGACCATACCCTTTGATTCCACACCCATGAGGGTCACCGGTTCGAGGTTGACCACCAGTACCACCTGCTTGTCGAGGAGTTCGTCTACTGGATAGTGGCCGGCGATACCCGCGACAACCGTTCTTTCTTCTCCGATATCAACGACAAGCTTGATGAGCTTCTTGGAACCAGGGATCTGTTCAGCCTTCTTGACCGTCCCAATTCTAAGATCAAGCTTTTGAAATTCCTTAAAAGAGATCATTTCTCTCTCTCCCTTCTCATCTTGCACTTTCACTTCTTCCGGCCCTGGTTTTTCTTTCATCTCAACCCTTGGGAATAGATGTGGGGCCTTGGATACGGCTCGTGCAGATCTTTGCTTACACCAATGCTGAATATCTTCGAGCTTTAGGTCACGCCCTTCTTTGGCAAGGCCCAGGAGACCCTGTATTTTTTCAGCGGTATCCGGCATGAAGGGCCAAAGAAGAACGGAAATGACTTTGATTGATTCGACAATGTGAAACATGACCGTGGACAATCGGGCCCGGTCGGATTTCGCCAGGACCCAGGGCTCTGTGGCGACGATATATTTGTTCGCCTTGCCGATGAACTCCCAGATAGCGATGAGCCCTTTATGAAAGCCAAGCTCTGTCATGAAACGGGTGTACGTCTGTATGAGATCCAGGGCATCGTCCTTGATCTCTTTATCGATGCTCTGTGCGTTTCCAGGTTCCGGGATCTCTCCTTCGAAGTATTTGTGAACCATGGTGAGACTTCTGCTCACAAGATTGCCCAGATCATTGGCCAGATCCGCATTGATCCTCGCGACCAAAGCCTCTTCGCTGAACTCGGAGTCCAGCCCGAAGACCATCTCCCGGAGCAAAAAATAGCGAAAGGCGTCAAGGCCGTAGATACCCGCCAGTTCAAGGGGCTTTACCACGTTCCCCAAGCTTTTGGACATCTTCCCTTCGTTTACGTTCCAATACCCGTGAACATTCAGGTGTTGGTAGGGTTCAATGCCTGCCGATTTTAGCATACATGGCCAGTAAATGCCGTGGGGTTTAAGGATGTCCTTGGCAACAAGGTGCTGGGCGACAGGCCAGAATTTGCCATACAGGCCTCCGTCCGGGTAACCGAGGGCGGAAACATAGTTGATGAGGGCGTCGAACCAGACATAGGTGACGTAGTTTTCATCAAAAGGGAGGGTGATACCCCATTCCAGTCTTGATTTCGGGCGGGAAATACAGAGGTCCTCCAGGGGCTCCTTAAGGAAGGAGAGCACCTCATTCTTATACCTTTCAGGTCTTATGAAATCGGGATACCGCCTGATGTGATCGATGAGCCAATCCTGGTACTCGCTCATACGGAAAAAGTAGTTGGCCTCGCTGATCACTGTGGGTTCAGTCTGATGATCAGGACATTTCCCGTCAACCAGTTCCCGTTCCGTGTAAAAGCGCTCGCAGCCGACGCAATAAAGGCCTTCATAGTCACTGAAGTAAATGTCGCCGTTCTCATGAACCTTGTTCAGGATCATCCTCACCACATCTTTGTGGCGCGGCTCCGTGGTACGAATAAAATCATTATTGATGATATTGAGCCTGGGCCACAAGTCTCTGAACAGCTGGCTCATTTTGTCCACATACTTGTCTGTGGCCTCCCCCGCCCCCTCGGCAGCCCTTACGATTTTGTCGCCGTGTTCATCCGTTCCCGTGAGAAAATAGGTCTCATTTCCTGCCAGGATATGGAACCTGTCCATCACATCGGCCACAATCGTGGTATAGGCATGTCCGAGGTGAGGCTCGGCATTCACGTAGTATATGGGTGTGGTTACATAGAATTGTCCGCTCAATGGCCTTCTTGATTACTCCTTTCACGCCGAATAACAAATCTGTAGCGCAGGCCCCTGTGCCTGCCATTGTCTTTGTCTCTGAGCGGCATAGCCCTTTCAGTTCTTATCCCGACCCGCCGTAATCAAGCATCAAGCCTCGCTGTTCTCTTCCGAGGGTTCATCCTTGACAATATCGGAGTAGGAAATCTCCTTTTCCTGTCCGGACTCCAGCAAAACGGTGAGCCTTTTCCTCAGAATGTTCTGGCGGATCACCTTGCCCGTGCCAAAGCTGGTGTTCACCTTTTTGCCGATCTTGGGAAGGTCCTTCTTTGCATCCTCATAGTAATCAAACTCATAGGCGAGACAGCACATGAGCCTGCCGCACATTCCCGATATCTTGGAAGGATTCAGGGAAAGGTTCTGTTCCTTGGCCATCTTGATAGAAACCGGTTCAAAGCCGGTCAGAAACGAGGCGCAGCACAGTTGGCGCCCACAGTTGCCCAGACCGCCGACCATCTTGGCCTGGTGACGAACCCCAATCTGCCGCATTTCAATCCTTGCACGGAACTTCTGCACCAGGTCTTTGACCAGCTCTCGGAAGTCCACCCTGCCGTCAGCCGTGAAATAGACCACGACCTTGCTCCCGTCAAAAAGGCATTCCACGCCAACCAGGCACATGGGTAGAGACCTTTCCTGAACCTTCAAGTAACAGAAGGTGTAAACCTCCCTCTCTAGTTCACAGTTTTTTTCATACCGCTCTGCGTCCTTTTCGTTGGCCATTCGAAACACCCTGCCCAGGGATCTTTCGGCGAATTCCTCCCCGGGGTTTCTTGGGTCAGCACAGACGACTCCAAATACAGGACCCTGCTCCGTATCAACCAAGACCTTGTCGCCCGCCTTTAGGACAAAGTGCCCGGAGTCAAAGCTTTGGATTTTGCCGTATTTCCCTAATCGTATATCTACAATTTTGTTCATTGGTTGGAAAACACCTCTTCGTTAAATGTTTTTCTGTGGCTCTTATATCGTCTAAGCTTCAGCACCATATTTTCCATCATCAAATCGACATTGCGGGTGCGCATATAATCCCTCTCCGCCTGATCAATGAGCAGAAAGCTATCTATCAAACTATTTATTGTAAAATCTTTGGAATTATTTTTCAACTCGGCGGAAAAATCGGAGTTGATCAACAAATTATCCAGGCCGGTCGTCTTGATGACCAGTAAATCCCTGTACCAGGTTTTCCAGATGCCCAGTAAATCGGAAACCGCCGATCCCCCTCTTTCCCGCGGCTCTACCTCTCTTCTTCTGTCCTTGCCGGTATATTCGAGGACCATTTCGAACACCTCCTCTGGGGACAAACGCAGCGACTTGGTAAGGGCCACGAGCGATTCGTGTCTCTTCGCCAGAAAATTGCTTTCCCACATCTCTATAGCCCTGCCGAGGCTACCATCAGAGATCTTAGCCAGCATGGATTCTTCA
>JASFTV010000275.1:0-5089 GCA_050050615.1 Desulfobacteraceae bacterium | reverse complement strand
CTCTTTCGGCTTGGCCTTGGGCGGGGCGGCCGCTTCAGCAACGGTAAGTTCTGGCTCAGGCGATAAGGCGATCAGATCAGTCTCCTTGAGTTCCAATTTCTTGGATATCTCCGAAACCGCCGTTGCCGCGCCGCCGTCACGTAAATGCTCGATAAAAGAGCGAACAAGTCTGACGCTTTCAGGGTGCCTCAGGATGACCACATCCGATCCTGCCATCAGGTAGCAAACACCGGCCACCGTCTCCATCAAAACGGCCCGCCTTTCTGGGTCACCCAGGGTCGGGGCATCCTCTATGGACTGTCCGGCTTCCTTGCACTTCCAGACCTCGTTGCCCACGTTCGAAATCATGGGAACCTGGAGTTTGTCATCTTCCTGGGTCAGTGCAGCCATCCGGATCCGTTCCATCACCGAGTAAGAATACTCCAGGCCATACCCCAGGCCACCGGTTGTGGGGTCAATGATGATTTTATCGCTCTGCACGCCCAGATTTCCCAGCAGGATGTTGAGTTGTTTGGCAAGGTTTACGTCAATGGGTGACGAAGCGACGATGGTATGCCCATAACCAAGGGCGCTGGCACCGACCCCTTTGTGGTTGCCTTCTTCAACCGGGGCCAGTGCGAGGTTCTTTCCCTGGAAGGATTCGGAGATCTTCTTGAGAACCTCTTCGTCTTTCTGGTTGTTTGCCGTGCCCCAAAAAATGATGGGAACATCGACAGCCTCTACCACCTTCTTTGCCACCTCCAATGCCTCATCGGCACCCCTATCCATGGCATTGGGATCCGTGCTCTTGAGCTGGACCACAATCATGTCCGCCCCGTATTCCTCGACACATTTCTTGGCCCATGCATCGGGTGAAGAAATGACGTCTTTAAAGGGCTCAACAGCCGCAGCTGGCCATTCTTCTGAAGGATCGTAATCCCAGATTTCCATGGCGATCTTCGGGGGATTTGCCATGCCTCCTTCGAATAAATAGAATGGATAGGACTCCGCTCCTCCCAGCGTGACGGCACCACGACCTGTTCCGACGCTCGTCGTCCCTATTTTTCCGCTATAGGGCTGTTTTGGAATTTCAAAGGCCAATTTCTATCCCTCCTTCTTGGTTTACAGATAGATGTTTTTCCAATGTCCTCGTTTGCATAACCTGCCGAAATCATAGTGTTTTAGTATGTTTTGGAAGACGGTCTCCTTTCCATAAACACCTCTTCCTGAAAATGACCTCTTTTTGGCAACTTAGGTCAAGTTCAAATGATTTCAAACCCTTTACTGCTCTTTTCAAAGGTGAACGATCTGGGGGTGATACACTGGAGAACCGCTTCGTACAAATCGGCTCTAGACGAGCGGACGTGTCAAGCTCAGTTCGTTACAGTACCTACTTTGTAGGAATTACCCGGGATGTCCCTGCAACCGGCGCCATACCGACCATCCCGGAGTATGTTAAGTCACTCTGATCAGAACAAAAAAATAACCTCTTATAAGAGGACTCTACAACATAGACAACTGAAAAATCCTTGTCAAGAAGTTTTTGCCAATAAAACTAGTACCTTCTCTTTTTTCCTGAGCGCCAGATCTTGTTGTTCATGGAGGTTCTTTACCATATATTGATGTCAAGCCCTGAGGATATTTTCAAAGATCGCAAAGGCCGCTTGTAGCGCTCGACTATCCTCGCCCAGCTCTGTTGTCGGTTTCCCGGCGAGATCAAAATCGCGGATCTGCCCATCCTCAGGGATGATGCCGCTCAGATCCAACCGGAACCGCTCAACCGTTCGCTGAATCTCTTCTTGTTGACCCTCTTTTGCCTGATTGACAATGAGCAGCTTTCGATCTATCTCCAATCCCAACGTCTTGGTCAGTTCAAAGATCCTGGCGGCAGATTGTATGCCCCGCCGGGTGGGATCGGAAATGACCAAAAGCAGGTTGATGTTGTTGGTGGTTAGCCTGCTTATATGCTCCATACCCGCTTCATTGTCCATCACCACATAGGCATAGTTATGCATCAACCTGTCCAGGTAGGTGGTGAGCAAGGTATTGGCCGCGCAATAGCAACCCGGTCCTTCAGGCCTTCCCATAACGATAAGGTCAAAACCTTTCGCCTCAACCACCGCCTGCTCTAGCTTCATCTCCATGAATATATCTTTTGTCATGCCTGTGGCGACGCCCTGCTTCATCTCCTCTCTCGCCTCACCGAGGGTCTCCCGAACCTCCAGTCCGAGCACCTCATTGAGATTGGCATTTGAATCCGCATCAACCGCCAATATGGGAACCTTACCATTTTCCACAAGGTATT
The DNA here is from genome assembly GCA_050050615.1 of Desulfobacteraceae bacterium. GTDB lineage: Bacteria > Desulfobacterota > DSM-4660 > Desulfatiglandales > HGW-15 > JASFTV01. Next base: position 2,805 of record JASFTV010000275.1, on the reverse strand, counting down.
TGATGAGTAAGCCAGCAACCGTGGTCTTGCCCGTGCCACCTTTCCCGGCTAAGCCGATCGAGTACGTCATACGGGACATCGTTTCCTCCGACAGCGGAAATTTTCATTGCCATTTTATTAAAACTTTCCTAATATTCGGGCAATGTTAAATGGATAACGGCCGATAAGAAATATGTCAAAAAAAAAAGATACATGGAACCAAATTAGGCGTCACCTAGAATCTAAGCTGACAAAATCGGAATTCAAGACATGGTTCCATCAGACGAGCCTGAAAAAATTTGACCCCGACTTGGCGATCATCGAAGTCCCCAATAAATTCGTCGCCAACTGGCTGACGGACAAGTATCTCAGAGAGATTAAGAAGTCCTTTACAAAGGTCACCAAGCGTTCACCAAGCGTCCACTTCAGTTACGAACACCCATCCACACCAGGGCAGCGTTCTGATTCCCACTTCATTCAGAATTCAGAGTTCTATCTCCACCATCGATTAAACCCGTCCATGACTTTTGATCGCTTCGTTACGGGAGAGTGCAACACATTTGCCTGTTCTTCTGCCTTGGAGGTGGCAGAGAGCCCTGCCAAGGAATACAACCCCTTATATATCTACTGTAGCTCAGGCCTGGGTAAGACCCACCTCTTGAACGCTATCGGAAACCATAAATTGAGGAAGGAGCCCGAATGCCGAATAAGGTATCTTTCTTCCGACACCTTTAGCTCAGACTTCACTTACGCCATCAAAAATGACAAGGTTCACGAATTTAGAGAGGAATATTGCAGTCTAGACTTGTTACTCTTTGATGATGTCCAACTGCTGGCCCATCGAGAGAAGACCCAAGAGGAATTTCTCTTTATTTTTAACTCCCTTTACAGCGCAAAAAAGCAGGTTGTTGCCACGGCTGACACCCCTCCAAACAAACTCAGAAACATAAATCCACAGTTGAGGTCGAGGTTAGGGTGGGGTGTCCTCGCTGAGGTAAAGTCTCCGAACCAGACTACCAGGATACATATTCTCAAAAAGAGGTCAAAAGAGGACAATATTCCTATTCCAGATGACGTCATTTTCTTTCTCGCCAATTCCAACCGTGATGTCAAAAGCCTTATCAAGAATATCGTCAGACTGGAAAGCCACGCCTCTTTAACCAACACAGACATTAGCATATCCATGGTCAAGTCTCTCATTAGGAATAAGGAGAAAAGCGATATAGGCATGGAAGACATCAAGACGACGACTGCGGCCTATTTTAACATCGCTGTGAATGATCTCACTTCCAAGAAAAAGAAACGGATTTACTCCTACCCAAGACAATTGGGCATGTACTTAGCCAGAAAACATACCCACTTATCGCTGCAGGAAATCGGTGATGCCTTTGGGCACAAGGACCATTCCACGGTTATCTATGCGGTAAGGCGGATAGAAAAATACAAAGATAAAGACAAGGGGTTCCTCAATGATATCAAAAGAATTGAAAATTTACTGGGGTAATCTATAGAAAAAAGTGTTTTTCCTTTTCCAGAATTTATTGAACATTTCTTCAGAGAATCTCTGCTCAGTGCTATCAAATTTCGACAATGCGGACTTAACAATGGGCGAGCGCTCACTCAGTGTCCAAAACCTACAACAAAGAGGGAAAAATCCACAGAAAATAAAGAAAAATTCTTCATGTCTTTTCAATAAGTTAATACACTCTTAAACAAAATAACACAACGATGAATATTATGATGTAGTGGAGGATATTATGGAAATAAGAATAGAAAGGGAAGATCTCTACAGAGCCGTTTCAAGGGTTCAAAGCATCATAGAGAAAAGGAGTAACATGCCGATACTCTCTATGATTCTCATATCGGCTGGCGGCTCCGATATCGAGATTTCTGCCACCGATTTAGAGATAAGCCTACAGCAAAAGATTTCAGCAGAGGTGATAAGCCCTGGGAGTATCACCATCTCTGGTAGGAAACTATTTGAGATTCTTAAGGAAAGTAAAAGCCCTAAAATCTACATCAAGGAGAAAGAGAATAACTGGGTTTTTCTTTCCGATGAGCAGGCAAGATACAACTTAGCCTGCCTTCCGGCGGATGAGTACCCGATATTCGTACAGCCAGAGGATGTGGATACGGTTGAGATACAGGCGGACGTTCTTAGGGAGATGATAAACAAGACCATTTATGCCGTCACTTTAGAGGAGGCGGGATTTAAGCTTTCAGGCATCTTTACGGAAAAGGTCGCGCAAGAAGGAAAGACATTCCTAAGGATGGTCTCCACGGATGGGCATCGCTTATCGATGATAGACAAGGATATTGAGGATGTGGGAAAGATGAAAATGGTTGCGGGTGTGATGATCCCCAAGAAGGGTATGTCAGAACTGAGTAAACTGGCCAGTGAAGGTGGATCGGTACATCTTGGCTTTAAGCAGAATAACTGTGTGGCGAGGAAGGAAGATTCGATCATTGTCATCAGGCTCTTGGAGAGCAAGTTCCCGGATTACACTGCGGTTATCCCGAAAAAGGCCAAATCTATTGTGAAGGCTAGAAGAGAGTCCCTTCTAGATGGGATGAAAAAAATGATTATATTAACAAGTGAGAGTTACAGAGGCGTTAAGATCACTTTGGAAAAGGATGCCATGGAACTGGTCTCCATCAATCCTGATCTGGGTGATGCGCAGGAGAAGCTTGAGGTGGAGTACAAAGGCGAACATCTTGAGGCCGGTTTCAATGCGAGATATTTCCTTGACGTTCTTCAGAGTATGGATAGTGAGGGTATAGAGTTGCGTTTTATTGATAATTCGAGTCCCTGTGTTATCACAGGGG
>JASFTV010000274.1:0-5105 GCA_050050615.1 Desulfobacteraceae bacterium | reverse complement strand
CAATTGTAAATTCATCGCCCCGCCTGAGTCCTGCCGACGGATGAAGGCAGACATGGGCGTCCCAGAGGACCGAATCATAGTGGCCGAGGTTGGCGGGAACGTACAGATCGAAGATATGAGGATCGATTTTGCGCCCAACTTTGATACCATTGCCACCAAGACAGGCTTTGAAACCCCGGCCCCTTTCGAAGAGGTCGCTGTGAGCTATATCTTCAACACAGAGGGGGGTGGCCTGGCCTTTCTAGGCGATAGTCTGTATCACAATGGATATCGCATGGTGGGTGAAAACTATGATATCGATTGGTACACCATGAATATGGGCAATAACGCCCCCGGCTATACAGACAAGGCCTCACCCTGGGATCTATGGCGGGTGGCTGAAGCCCTCAATGCGAGGGTGGTTACACCCATGCACTTCGACAATTGGGGCAATTGTTACGAAGATCCAAGCTATTTGGAATACATCGTGGATGAGAAGGCCAAAGAGAAGGGAATCGACCTTCGAACGGTTACCCTTTTGCCAGGAGCCAGATATATCCATCCGGATGACATGAATATTGGTCGTTATATCTATCCCGATTGGCGGGAACGGATGAACTGGAAGAAAAGCCTGGAATACGGTCCAGAGGCAGACAAATAGATTGATGAACGAAAAGCATATTGAAAAGTTCCCGAAGCGGTCAAAGGAGATTTTCAATGAAAAACGGGCAAATTGATTGCTGCAAATTGCGCAGTCATGCCGCGTATCCCCTTTTCCACTGGTAATCGCTCCATACTGGAGGCGCCCACAAAGCCATGTATGGGTACCCTCTTGAGTATTTCTTCCACATCCGAAGGGCTGGAAATGGGCCCGCCGTGACACAGAACCAGGATATGCTGATTCACAGCCCAAGCTGCCTCAGCCATTGCCTTGGTCCGATGGGCAGCTTCCTCGATGGTCATGGTCTCCTTTGCACCAATGGACCCACCAACCGTAAGCCCCACATGTGCGAGCAAGCAGTCACAACCGGCCTCCGCCATCTTGCGGGCCTCTTCTGGAGTGAAGGCATAGGCTGTGGTGAAAAAACCCATGTCATGGGCCAGGGCGGTAACCGCGACCTCCTTGTCGTAACTTATGCCCGTATCTTCAAGGGCCGCTCTAAAATTGCCGTCAATCATTCCGATGGTGGGGAAGTTATTAATCCCTGAAAAACCCGCCTCCTTGAGCTTCCTCAAGAAGACCTCCATGACCATTGTGGGATCGGTGCCGTTTACAGAGCAAATGACAGGGACCTCCTTGACAACCGGCAAGACATAGCGCTCACCCAGCTGCAGGGAGACTTCATTGGCATTCCCATAAGCCATCCAGCCGGAAAGGGAACCCAGTCCGTGCATCCTATACAGTCCTGAATTAAAGACAAGAATCAGGTCTGCCCCGCCTTCCTCTTCGAACTTAGCCGAGATACCTGTCCCTGCACCGGCTGCAACAATGATACGGCCGGTCGCCAGTTTGTCGTTCAGTCTTTTCAAAACCTGCTCACGGGTGTACTGTTTCATGCTTGCCTCCCTAACTATTCTCTTCGCTTAACAGTTTGGCCATCATCTGACCGACGCGGATCGCGAACTCCGTATCATCAAGATGGTGTTCATCTTCTATGATCTGGATGTTGGAGGACAGGGTGCTCTTGAGGGTATTGAAAAGGGCAGCATTGGCCTCCGGGTCATAAAAGATCTCACCAGGTCTGTCTATGGTTGAGAGGCCTCCCAAAGGAAGCATGACACAGACGGGTCCCTTGGCCCGATTGAGCTTGTCAGAAATAAACTGTGCAATTTTTGCATTTTCTTCCGGTGTCGTCCGCATCGTGGTCATGGTCGGGTTATGAAAACTGAGCGTCCTGTTTCGGAACCTATCAGGAACCTGGTCCCGCGGAGGGAGTACGATGGTATCGGCCGCACCGGGCACAATCACTTGGGGCAATCCTAATTGACCTGCCATGGCCAGACGATTCGCTCCTGCATCGTGAAGCCCGCCGAGCAGGTGAGCGCCAACCTCTGCCAAAGTCATATCCATCACAGCATGGATACGGCCCACGGACATAAGTTTTTCCATGGTGCGACCCCCCACTCCAGAGGCGTGGAACACCCAAGCCTCAAAACCGGCCTTTTCCACTTCCTGCCTGGCACGACTGACCCCGGGTGTTGTGGTGCCATACATGGTGATAGAGACTACCTTCTTGCCAGAAGCCCTGTAGGGTCCATGCCCTTGTACCATACCCGCGATACCATATGCGGCATTTCTGAGGACCATCTCCAACATGGGATTGAGGCCACCGATGTCCAGAAGAGAGGGGATCATGATGATATCCGAGATGTCCACATGCCAGCGGGTATTTCCTGAGGCCAGAGTGGAGACCATGAACTTGGGCATACCGTAGGGCAGGGCACGCATGGCGGCACAACATATGGTCGTACCTCCTGAGCCCCCCACACCAATCACGCCGTGAGCATCACCTGACTCGATGATCTGGCTAAGACAGGTTGCTGCCGCCAGGCTGATTTTTTCGACGGCCTCGCCTCTTGGGAGAGCCCGTATACTGACAATGTCCTCACCAATCACGGCAGCTACCTGAGCGACAGAGATATCTGCCTTGATATCGCTTTCGCCATAAACACCGACATCCATTAAAAAAGCTCGGCAGCCCGCCAAAGATACCTGTTGCGCCAGGTAGGCCAATTCAGCGCCCTTGGTGTCCAAGGTCCCCATGACGACCACGCCTTTTAATTTCTCAGACATTTTTCCGATCCTCCTCAAGCAAAAAACGGCGGGGTCTCATAGGTCTCACGATCAGGGACATCCAGCCCTTGCGTTTTAGTCATCCTTGTTTTCATATGCAGCACCAATAGTGGCTAGAGCAGCCCTGGAGATTTCCTTGTCCTGTCTCCAGTCGCCGCCAGCGACACCGATTCCGCCAATGCACTCGTTATCTATGATGATCGGGTAGCCGCCCTCCATGGCTGTCCAATTCTGAGGCCCCGCCGCGAGAGAAAGTCCCAGGGCGTGGAGTAAATCAAGGTGCTGTCCCTGTGCGCCCCTCGAAGAGGTGGGACGTTTGTTTGAGGCGGCGGTCACCGCTTTGGTGGTAGAAGAATGCACCGTGTGAAAGCGTCCTCCAACCATGCGTTCCAGCATGAGTAAGTGCCCACCTGCATCGACAATGGCGATCGTTGCTGCTATGCCAAATTCTTCAGCTTTCGCGATAGCCGCATCCATCATCGTTCGAACACCTTTTGAAGTCAGCATCTTGGTATCTTTGATTAGCCTATTCATTCCCTTTTTCCCCTCTTGTACGGTGAACTGTTAAGGGCCGCTTTGTGTCGCTTGATTTGGAGCTATATTCTAGGGTGGTAGGGGGTAGAAGTCTCTCCGTTTGGACCTTGCGCACCACAACTAGATTCCTATCCCTTACTGCCCTGAGTGCGAAGTCATGTATATCACGCTGCAAGCAGAGTATCGGGTCTTCGGCTGGGAAATAGGGCACCTCTGCCCGCAAGAACCTTTGGGTCACCCTATGAAAAATGATCGTGCGAAGGGCCTCATTGTGATCATAGTTTCCGGAGCCCAGCAGGTGGGAAATATAGAGGGCACACCATTCGTCCTCGGGCGCCCTTTCTTTGAGTTCCCAACCCGTGGCCACGACGCTCACCCTTTCTGGTCGCCTCGATAAGATATAACGTGCTGTGGCCTTGGCTACGGTATAGCTGGCGACGAGCACTTCGTCAGCCACATCCAAGGCTGCAATGGCTCCTTGGACCCCCGAAGAGGTGCGTTGAACAGTACTCTTTCCATCGAAGAAGGAGGTCTCCTTTGCCAGAATCTCACTCGGAGAGTTTCCCATGTCAAAACCTTTGATTGGAACCCCGCCCACCTCTCCGATGAGAATGAGGTTGTTGTCATCCTTCTTAAGGGCAAAGGCTTCTTCGGGGCTAGAAACCAGAATGGATTTTTCGATGCCCAGCGAAAACAGCAACGGTGTGCACGTGAAGGCGCGGAAGACGTCAATGATGACGGCAAGGCCTCTCGCAGCCTGCGCTCCGGCTAGAAGACTGTCGCAAATTACCTCCATTGCTTTGCTCTTTTTGTAGTCCTTTCCCAGCCTCATTTTAACAGCATGGGGTTCCCACATGACAACGCCGTGGGGGGAATTCGATTCTCTCGAAAGGTTTTCTTTGGTTCCTGGAAAGTATCTGTGGAATAGATGAGCCCTGTTCCGTGATATCCATATGCTTCCTGAAAAGGCATGTCTCGTATCTACATGTGAACGCAGCATCCAGGTATAAGGTCCAGACTGACCAGCCCTCTCTGGACTAAACCTGATTTTATGTCACCTCCGCATTGGCATGTCAATCTCTTTATCAGCCTTGAAAGATTAGAAACGGCTTAGCACTGCGCCAGCGACAGGGCAGTGAGGAAGGATGGTTCGGGGGAACGAAACCCAAGTTTTTGCTTGACAAAGAAGACGGTTATCGATCCTACTAATCAAAGATGAATGAACATTCTTGTCCAAAAACGAATCGGTGCTTCGTGTGAGCCATGGGAGCCTGAATTTTGGGCACCGCGGGGCATCTTGTAAATACAGGCACTTAGCTTGTTTAGAAGCGTGTTTTTGATTTGTTTCGGACACCGGTGATGAATGAGGTGAGGAAAGAGGAGGGTGCGAATCTACCTTTTCAAGGAGAATATGATGTGGTCGTGATTGGGGCGGGCATTGTGGGCTCCATGATCGCCAGGGAACTCTCCAACTTTGAGGGACGATTCGCCCTGTTGGAAAAAGAAAGCTTTTCAGGATTCGGTGTGTCCAAAGCGAATCCGTGCATGCTTCATTCCCCGCTCATGTTTCCGTCAGGGCCACTAAGGATCAGTCTCGCCTACAATGCTTCAGCCCGATACAAAAAATTGGCACATGAATTGGATGTGGTTTTTAATGAGGTTGATGAGATATTTCTTGCCCTTGACTCTTCCCAATTGACCAAATTGGAGGCCGCCAAGAACTGGGCTGAAGAAAACCACGTTTCAGCGGGGCATGAGATCATCGGTCCGGAAAAAATCCGGGAGGTGGAGCCCTATG
>JASFTV010000273.1:0-5112 GCA_050050615.1 Desulfobacteraceae bacterium | reverse complement strand
GTTGGCGGAGCTGCGGTTTCCCCCATAGACAAGTCGCGAAAAGGACGGCGCCCTCCCACCAGTCACTACAGAAAAGACTTCATGGTCCTGACCATCAGCAGGGACCTTTCTCCGTAAACAATTAAATGCTCCCCTCAGTAAATCAGTCTTTCATAAAACCCCACAAGTTTCTTTCCAGGCTGCGTTAGCCGGTTTGTGGGGATTTTTCACCCGGGTTTGACTTGTTCATTGTGTGTACCGCTTTAAGGGGAGTGCAGGGCGGTTCATTTCAAATCAAAATCATCAATCACGACCTTAACGGGTGACAAACCTGATGACCCGGCGTCAAGTCCGCGAATGTCTCACCCATCGGTTCTCCTGATTGCGCCATGGGGTAAAAAACTTTGAAAGGAATTGGACATGGAAAGAAAGAGTGAACATTTGAGAAATGTCGGCCTGGTGGCCCACGTGGGCTCCGGCAAGACCTCTCTAGCTGAGGCCATGCTTTTTGACGGAAAATCGACCAGCAGGCTTGGCAAAGTAGATGACGGGACCTCCAATATGGATTTCGAACCGGAAGAAGTAAAACGAAGAATAACGATCAGCACCGCCATTCATCACTGCAATTGGAAAAAACAGGTCATCAATATTATTGATACACCGGGTGACGACAATTTTCTTTCCGATACCAAGTCTTCCCTTCAGGCTGCCGATGGGGTGGTCGTTGTCATCGATGCCACTGCGGGAGTCAAGATAGGGACAGAAAAGGTTTGGGCCTTCGCAGATGAGCAGAACCTACCATGTGTCATATTCATTAACAAAATGGACAGGGAGCGGGCCGATTTTTACGGTGTTGTGCAAGAGCTTTCAAAAACCTTTCAGGTAAAAGCGACACCGGTTTTCTTACCCATAGGGTCAGAAGACAAGTTCGAAGGCCTTGTGGATCTAATCAAGATGAAAGCCTGTCGATACAGTAAGGATGGTAGCGGAAAATTCCAGGAATCCGCACCGCCCGAGGAAATGGAAGGGGAGATCGGTGAGTGGCGAGAAAAAGCCATAGAAAATATCGTAGAAGCCAATGACGACCTCATGGAAAAATATCTCGAGGGGGAGGAACTGGCGCCTGAAGAGCTGGAGGAGACATTCATCCGGGGCATAAAGTCACGCTTGGTGGTGCCCATCCTTTGCGGTTCGGCTACCCTGAATATGGGTGTGCCGCATTTGATGAATCTGATTTTGCAAGGCCTTCCCTCACCCGTTGAAAAGGAAGCCTATGAAGGGACCCGTCCGGGGGGCGATGAGGTGATTCAAAGGAAGCCCGACTCCGATGCCCCGTTTTCCTCGATCGTCTTCAAGACTGTGGCAGATCCCTTTGCTGGGAAGCTGACCATACTCAGGAGCTTTTCCGGCACCCTTAGCGCTGATTCAACCGTTTACAATCCCAACAAAGAGGCCAAAGAAAAATTTGGACAGATCTTCATCTTGGAAGGCAAAAAACAGAAGCCACTGGACTCAACAGTCCCGGGTGATATCGTGGCGATTCCCAAACTCAAGGAAACAGCCACGGGGGATACGTTGTGTAAGGAAAGTGATCCTGTCATTTACAAACCGGTTGAGCCGCTTCCCCCGGTTATATCCTATGCTGTAGAGGCTAAAGTCAAAGGGAGTGAAGACAAGGTCTTTATTTCCTTGGCCAAGCTGCTTGAAGAGGATCCCACCCTCAGATTGGAAAGGGATCAGGCGACATCGGAAATCATCCTTTCAGGCACGGGTCAGATTCACCTTGAGGCGACCTGTGAGAAACTAAACCGAAAGTTCGGGGTGGAGGTCAACCTGAAACCGGTCAAGGTTCCCTATAGGGAAACCATTAAATCACCCGCACAAAAAGTCATCTATCGGCATAAGAAACAGACGGGAGGCCGTGGTCAGTTTGCCGAAGTCCACTTCGATCTATCCCCGTTGGAAAGGGGCTCGGGTTTCGAATTTGAAGAGGCCCTCGTCGGAATGAACGTGCCCCGCAACTTTGTACCTGCCGTGGAAAAAGGGCTGAACGAAGCGCTCAAGACGGGTGTGCTCGCAGGCTACCCGGTTGTCGACCTGAAGGTCCGCTTCTACGACGGCAAATCGCATGATGTGGATTCTTCAGAGATGGCCTTCAAGATAGCGGCCAGCATGTGCCTTAAGAAGGCGGTCCAAGAGGCAAAGCCTGTCATTCTCGAACCCATCATGAAAATGGAGATCACCGTGCCCGAGGAAGTCATGGGGGATGTTATGGGCGATCTCAATGGCCGCCGAGGTAGGGTCTTGGGTATGGACAGCCAGGGTAGATATCAGGTCATCAAGGCCCACGCGCCCATGGCTGAGGTGCTTCAGTATGCCCTGGATTTGAATGCATTGACTGCTGGTCGCGGGACTTTTCATATGGAGATGTCCCACTACGAGGAGCTTCCGGCCCAACTGACTGATAAGGTGATCGCCGAGGCACGGAAAGCAGAATAGGACAGTGGGCATGGAAAAAGCGTTCAGCGCCGGCATCCTAACCATCAGCGACAGGGCCTCCCGGGGAAAGAGGGAGGATCAGAGTGGGAAGACTGCGGCTCAGATGCTTGAGGAAGAAGGATTCTCTGTACTTAGACGAAAGATCGTTCCTGATGACCGCCGGCAGATTGTGGACACCCTTGTGCAGTGGGTGGACAGCGATTGTCTCTCCCTGATCGTCACTTCGGGAGGCACAGGTTTGAGCCCGACGGATGTCACACCTCAAGCCATGGAGCAGGTCATTGATTACCCGGTCCCGGGCATATCGGAGTCCATGAGGGCTGCAAGTCTAAAGAAAACACCCCATGCCATGCTATCACGAGCCATGGCCGGGGTGCGTCAGGGTTGTTTGATCATCAATCTTCCCGGAAGCCCCGGAGGTGTGAAAGATAATCTCTCTGTGGTGTTGCCTGCTCTAAAGCATGCGCTGTCAAAGCTTGGAGGAGACACCTCGGAGTGCGCACCGCCTCACGAGTCATAAGAACCTAGCTCCCTTCGCCCTGCCCGCCTGGCACGCGCCTGAGGATGACTTGCTTTCGCAAGTCAGATTGCTTCGTGCCCCGCACCAAGTGCGGGGTCCTCGCAATGACATCTAAACATATTAAGTGCGTTCCTACTAGTATTCTGTATCGCAAACAACTTGTCATATTTCAATCGCAGCGGGGGGCCGTCGGGGTTGGTCTCTCAGATCCGCAACTCAAATTTGCAAGGGACTCCTTTCACGCCCCCATAACATCAATAGGCGCTCCGGGCAGGCCCGCCCGCCAGCACGAGCCGCTCCCCGGCCCATACCGGCCCGGGACGCGCAGGCGAGGCGGGCGGGCACAGAAGAGTATCTTCGCTTGAAAGCGGCTCTTATGGGGCTGCTCCGGGGCGACCGGCAAAGATTTGGTGCCGTTGAAAGGGCTACTGAGCGTATAGTTGCGGTCTGGAGGACCAACGCCGACGGCCCCCGGTCGTTATTCTCATTTGGATAAGTTATTTGTGTTACAACACACTAGTAAGGCGTTGGCATGAACTGAGTGCGAAGCTCCTTTCTGTTTTGCAGGCCGTGCCGCTTTTCTCAGCGAGAACCAACCGCCTTGTCCAGCCATGCCAGATATTCCTGACTGCCCATTGCCACGGGCACAGCCAGAATCTCCGCCACATCATAAGGGTGGATGCTTTTGACCGTCTTCTCCAGCCCCTGATACAACGCCTTTCGGCTTTTCATAAGACACAGCCACTCTTCGGATGTTTCGATCTTCTCCTCCCACCAGTAGCGGCTTGTTATGGGGCCTATCACCTGGACACAAGCCGCCAGCCTCTTTTCCAACACCTCGCTCGCGATCTTTTCAGCGATATCTTTTTCGTCGATCGTCACAAACACTTGGATGTACTCTGTCATGATCCCCCTCTCTCCTATCTACCAAGACTTACTTTATGTTTAACAATCTTGCCATCGTTTCATCAAACCGTTTTGCAATGAGATTTTCGAATTCCTTGCCCAGGAAAGGCCGGTTATGGAGCAGGTACCACTTGATGCTGTCCCAGTAATCTTTCAATTCATGGATGTCGCTAATGGCCTCAAGGAGACTGTTCATCTCCTCAAGCTTCTCCCGCTTCAAGTTGTCCTTCCGCAACTCATAGAGATCGCTCAGTCTGTGTCTCTGCTCATCGGTGAATCCTATGTCCAGCGAACGTTCCATGAGATCTTGATATATGTTATGGATTTCTTCGAAGTCTTTCCGGAACGCTATCTGCTTTTTGGCCTGGTCCAGCATGAGGTCTGTAATTTCAATCAGCCTCTCATCGAACGCCTTTTCCAGTTCCAGCTCATAATCGTCCGTATAAAAAGGATTTGCCCTCAATGATCTGAGACTGTAGTGAAAGTAGTTCTTGAGCTGTTCCACATCGTGGATGGTCTTCATGTGGGAAGTTTTCTGAGGGATGTTGATTTTGTCCACAAAGTCCACGGAGAGGACCCTTTGAGCATCATTCCTTGCAAGGACGATTCCCGTTTTGGCCTTGAAGAGATAATTCAGTTGATATGGATTTTCCCATGCCTTTTCTATTGAAATATGGCTCAGCGAGTCATTCATCGCCTCATAGCGTTTCTCGACCTTTTCTGCCATGGCCAGAAAATTCAGGTATACGGGTTTGTTGTTCTTTTTGAATTTCTGTGATGACATAACGGCAATTAGGAGCAGCTTGATCAGATTTTCATAATTGAGAAAGGCGCTTACATTTTCAAATCCGAAAATGCGAACCTCATCAGTGACCAAGTGTTCGAAAACAAAATGCCTGGCCTTTTCAGGCAACATAAGGAGGCCATTATAAATGCGCTGGGCCTCGAAAAGCTCCCTTTCAAAGGTGGCATAACCGATCCCGCTATAGTTCCTTTTTCTGTAAATATACTTCAGCGGCACCTTGACCATCAGGTTTGCAAGATCAGCGAATTCAACGTACTTTATGCCCCGTAATCTGAAGATTCTCTCCATGGCATAGATCATTTGACCCGCCCTGACATAATTCTCCCTTTCCGATTCTTGCCACTCATAAGATTCAAGGTAGCTCCCGGATGGCTTATCTTCTGGTAGATCACGGCGACGATAG
>JASFTV010000272.1:0-5119 GCA_050050615.1 Desulfobacteraceae bacterium | reverse complement strand
AATGTATTTCATATCCAGCTCCATCCAATGATCAAACGGGATGGCATGCCTGCCATTGATCTGCCAAAGGCATGTAATGCCTGGCCGGACACTAAATCGCCTTCGGTGCCAGTCTAGAGTAAATCCCTGGTAATCGCGTAAGGGAAGAGGCCGGGGGCCTACCAGGCTCATATCCCCCTTCAGAACGTTAAGGAGCTGGGGTAATTCGTCCATGGAGGTTTTCCTCAGAATTTTTCCCAAAGGCGTAATCCGTGGATCTTCCTTGATCTTAAAAACCGGCCCGCTCACCTCGTTCAGCTTTTCGAGTTCCATCATCTTCTGTTCAGCATCCTGAACCATTGTCCGGAACTTGAACATGCGGAATCTACGTTTATTGAGGCCCATTCGTTCCTGAGCAAAGAAAACCGGCCCGGGCGACGTGGCCTTTATTGCAATGGCGATGAGTGCAAACAGGGGCAGAAAAATAATGAGCAGAACTAGGGAAATGGCTACATCTACGGTCCGTTTCGCCACAGTCGACCAATGTCCCATATGGCCGGTGACGATGGTGACCATGGGCTCATTTTCAAAGCGGTCGATGTTCGACCGGGCCAGCGTCAGGTCGAACATGTCGGGAAGAAGCCTGACCAATATCCCCTGCTCCTCGCAGAACCTGATGATCTGCAAGGCCTGGTCGTAGAATGATTTAATCGGCAGGCCGATGACCACCTCATCCACAACGTTGTCCCTTATAAAAGTGGGGAAGGAGACAATATCACCCAACAGGGTATATCCGGACCTGGGCAATTCCTCTATGCCGTTCCAATCTGCATCCAGAAATCCAATGACGCGATACCCCAGGTCTTTTTTCGATTCAAGACGTTTTGCAAACTCAATCGCACGCCGATTGGTTCCGATAATCAACATGAGGCGCAAGTTGCGTCCCCGGGCTCTTAGATAGGCAAGGCCGTGTCTCATCGTCATACGGCCCAGAAGCGAAATGGCGCTGCTTACTGTCCAGAAAACAACGATGAAAATGGGAGTGATGATTTTAACCTTGAAAACAAATGCAAAGGCGAGAATCGCTAACGTTCCGAATGTGGTCGCCTTAATGACATCGAGGGACTCAGTCCATCGGCTGGAGAGTCGCTTCGAACGATAAAGTCCCACAAGGCTGAAGATGAGGTTCCAGGAAATCCCAAGACCAGTAAGAATAAGAAAGATACGGGTCTCGAGAAGTGCTGGGAAAAGAGAGTCAAGGCGCTCTGCCCCTCCCGGCTTAGCAAAGGTGCTTGTCCACAGGGCTGCAGAGAAAGACAGACCCATGACCAGCAGGTCGAAGAGTTTGAATGCATAGAGGAGAACTTGACGGCGAAGAAGAATCATCGAATTCCAGCTTTACTCCGTAGAGGACGTCCTTTGAGTCCGGACGAGGTCAGCACGACACTTGTTTATCCCGCACCAGGCGCGTTACTCTAATTGTTAGGGAACTCCAAGAACCCTTGTGAGATCGGGCTTTGGATTAGGGAAAGTTAAAGCTTGTGAAGGAATCCCTGGATCCAGGGAAAAGGCGTGCTAAAACAATAGAAATATCACTTGCAAAAAGCGTGCAAAAATCCTCACCTAAATTACGAATGAAATTTTTAATATATATTAAAGCTTTAGGACTTAAGACCCAACAGCCAGGGCAATAGGGGTGTGTAATTTTTTGCCAAAAAGTGGAAAAAGATTTTACACTTAGTGGCATTATTTTACACACAAGAAACAAGCTTTTCTCAAAAAGTGATACTACTAATACTTAGTACCACTTTTCACAATTATGTTCACAAACCTTCGTTCACCACAGAGCCACAGAGTACACCGAGAGTAGAGTTTTTGCCCATTCGCGGGAGATACCGCGAATGGGCAAGTTGCTCATCCGCCTTCGGCGGAGAGTGCTCCATCTCGTCCCACGGTCCATTTGCTGTATAATGGACCCCAGTTGTCCAATGTTTTCATTCAATATCTGTCGCGCTAGGCAGAGACACACCTTTCATTTGCCGGTACTTGTCCCGCCATAGCTTTAGCGACGGCGGATCTCCCGGCAAATGAAAGATTTGAATTTCTCTGTGTCCTCGGTGTCTCTGTGGTGAATACGTGCAAGTATTTACGAAATCCTCTACTCAGTTGCGGAAGTCGCATTATGTCATTTCGACCCCTTCGAGTGCCTCTGGCCCTGGGTTCACCGAAGGGAGACTGCCGAAGGGGTAAACTCCGGGAGAAATCTTCTTTAGTGGTATCAGAGACTTCTCAATCACTTCGTTGCTTCGAAATGACGCTGTTATCTACGCAACTAAGTACTAAGGTAATCCTGACAAATAGGGTTCAAGCAAGCCAGTTCGCAGCCGATTCAGAAACCCGTCTTGAATCTGTAGTACCACAAGCTCGCAATGAGGCAGAGAATGGACAGGGAGAGGACAAGCAGGGAAATGAAAAAGCTCCTCCGGCCTGGCCGGTCCATGTGTTTCTTTTGTGGAACGCCCTCCCCCAGCGCGGTTTTCTCATAGACTATTTCGCCCAATGGGTTGTTCTCTCCCCTGATCCGTGCGGAACCGACCGCTTCATTCTGCTCCGCCCATTTCGCGGGCGAGGACTCAAGAGCGGGCCGAGACGGTTGCTGTTCTTGGCGAAGCTTGAGCATGTAGTGAAAGGTTTCTTTGCTCAAGCCGAGCTCTTCAGCAGCCTTGTGAACGTCCTCCGGCTCAACCGAACGTCTTCCAAAATCGTAGGCAATGCGTAGCGAGTGGTGGCAGAAGGAGTTGATGATCCGGGGCATTCCACCTGAGAAGAGCGAGATCATTTCCAGGGCGCGATCGCTGAAAACGGAGGGCGCACCCCCTGCAACGCTGAGACGATGGAGAACATATTCACGGGTTTTTTCGAAATCCATCTGGTTAAGGATCTTGAAGCTGGCGATGCGCTGCTTCACCGCCTTCATATCCTCACGGTTCAGGGTGTTCACCAACTCCATTTGGCCGAGCAATACAATTTGCAGGAGCTTGAAGGCGCCCTGCTCCAGGTTCGTCAGGATGCGAACGCCTTCGAGCATTTCTTTGGTCATGAGGTGAGATTCGTCGATGATCAGCAGGCACCGGCTACCTTCGGATTGAAGTGCGAGAAGCTTCTCTCGCATATCGCGGAGTAAGAACAGGCGCGACTTGCCCGTCGTATCAATGCCTATCTCCCCGGCAATGAACGTGACGAGATCATCCACCGAGCCCGGCGGTTCGGCAAGCCAGACGAGCCTGATATTATCAAGCAGTTTGCTCATCAGCTTATGGCTGATGGTGGTCTTGCCCGAGCCTATGGGCCCTGCGATGACCATTAACCCCCGACCGGCTGTGACGCAGTCCGTCAGAATGCGGAGAATTTGATTGTACTGTCCCTCATCGAAGAAAAAAACCGGGTCAGGAGCATTTTCAAAGGGCAAGCTGTTAAACTTGAAATGCGCTTCGTACATAAAATTGGTCTCCCTTTTCTGTTGTGGGAAGCGTTTCAGGGTGTCAAGACCCTGATCTCGACGCGGCGGTTTTTCGCTCGTCCGGATTTGTTGTCATTGGAGGCGAGTGGCCGGGTTTCACCATAGCCCACGACCTTTATCCTCTTGGCATCCACGCCGATCTCAGCCAGTTTCGTGGCTACGATTGTCGCGCGCCAGAAGGAGAGTCCCATGTTGTCAGAAAAACCCCGGTTCGGCGAAGGCCGAAGCGGCACATTGTCTGTGTGCCCCTCCACGCTGATAAGAGCCTCAGGGTAATCTTCAATTTGATGGACCGCATCCCTGATCGCCTGCTCGAGCCCGGTGGAGGCACGCACCTGGCCGGAGCGGAAAAGGCCTGATCCCAGGGTTATGACCAACAGCGTTCCTTGACCTTCATCTGACGGCCTGACTGAATCGGCAGACCCTTCGCCCCGGAGTCTATGGGTGATGTGCTCCATTTCTTCCAGAACGATGACCTGCTCCTCCTCTGCCCGGGAGATCTGCTTGGGCGGGTCTTCTGGCTTCGGTTCCGAATCTTCCTTTTGAGAAAGCGCTTCGTCAGATTTTCTGTGTGCGGCGTGCTTACCTTGTTCTTTCGACGCTTGACCTTCTTGGCCCAGGCGATCCTCCAATTCGTTGATTTGTTTTTCAATAGCCGTGAGCTGCGCCTGGTAGGTGTCTCTTTCCTCTGAGAGAGTCATCAGGGAGTTTTCCAGCGCTGCAAGCTGGGACTGCATCTCTTGGCCAAAGCTCGTGTCGATTTTCATGAGATCCTTTTCAAGGTCACCGATTCGCTTCCAAAGACCGGTGACTTTTTCTTGATGCCCGTCTTTGTCTCGCCAGGATATGGGAGCGTTGTTTCTATCATGAGCGGTTTCATCTATCTTCTGTCTGACAGGATCAATCGCTCCCGGCTGCGGAGCAGAAGGAGAAAAGGTGTAGGCTTTGAAGGTGATGTAGCCTGAAGCGGAGAAGAAAACCAGTGAAATGGCGTAGATCAGGCTGACACCTATTCTAGATAGATTCATGAGGTTTTCCTTTCAGATTCCTCATGGACTTTGTTCGCTAAAAAGGCAGAAAAATGCCTGTCCAATGTCTGGTGATATCGGGCTGGTCAGGTTGGAGCATTTGGAGTATATGGAAACACCGATTGCGTGTCAATCTTGAACGTTACCGACCCAATCCTCCAATCCCCCCAAATTCTTTTTACCCATTTCCTCCCGTACCAGTTTTGGGTAAAGATTCCCTAAGTCCCCAATTCCTGGATCCCTGAATTCCTCAATTCCTCAATTCCTCAATCTCCCAATTTCCCAATCCCGTGCAACCGTCATTCCGGACGAGCTCACCACCGGTGGGCGAGATCCGGAATCCAGTAAAACGTAGCAATATCAGTTGACCTGGATCCCGGCTCGCGTCCTGCTTCGCGGGACTTGGCCGGGATGACCAGTTGTGACACATCCTCCAATCCCTCAATTCCACAATCGCCCAATTCTTTTTACCCATTTCCTCCCGTACCAGTTTTGGGTAAAAATTCCCCCTGTGTAAACTTTTTCGATAAAGTGGCAGAGATTTTCCCATTTGATGGTATTGATTTACACAGTAGAGATAGGATTTGCCAGT
>JASFTV010000271.1:0-5130 GCA_050050615.1 Desulfobacteraceae bacterium | reverse complement strand
TAGCCGACATGACGATGCCGGAAACAGCGATGGTCACCAGGAATTCGGTAATGGTAAAGCCCTGATTGGATATTCTGATTTTCATAGCGTTGGCACCTCTCGACGAGTTATTTCGAAGCCTCTCTTTTCTTTCGTTCGTCTTGAACAAGCGCATTGCCCAATCCCCATCTGGTGTACACTAGCAATAAGCAAAAACCGTTCCAAAATATGCAACATATTGATTTATCAATGTTTCCGAGATAGTCGGGCCTATTTTCGGTGCACCCCAGGGGCCACACATGAATACATAATCATACAATTCTGCCCGGGGTTGTGCTCTTTTTGTCTATTTATCCGTAAAAAGGTCTTGGCTATCCATCTGCCATTACTAAGCTTTCACATTCTCATGGATCTGAAATGGGTTTTCTGTGCAAAGTTTCAACCCAGGGGAAGCTTGAGGGGGATCAAAGATACAAATCGGCCATTGGAATGGACTAAACGGGTCCAGTCCCAGACCGAAAATGCGGTCAGGGTGGTCGAAAAGGGATGAAGATATCAGGAATCTTGAAGACCTATGGACATGATTTTCAAAAAAGTATACACTTTATTGATCACCTCCTTATCAGGAAGTATCTCCTCCCCCCTTGGCTCATGAAAGTTTCCCATGGCGTGCATGATCGTGAGGAGAATGGAATGCTTTTTGCTACTCTCAAGAATGCCGTTCCATGCGGCGGTCACTGAGTCTGAGAAGCCCCGCCCTGTTGAATTTTGAATCGGCCACGGCCATGGCGCGATGGATGGGGCAAGAGACCTGCACTTCAAAATCCTATTGATTTTCATGGCTTACATGCTATAATTATTCGTGCATGGGTGGAAAATGAAGACCATAAAAAGTATTTTCACCGCGATTGCATTGCTGGCTCTCTTATGGAGTGTCTGGAGTACTGTAAGGCCGTTCTGGGATAGATACTGGCTTAAACAAGATATGGAACTGGCGGCCGTGTTCGGAACCAAGAACAGTAATGAGGATACCAGAATATTCTTGGACAAGAAGATGAAGGACGCTGGGCGCGACTTCAATGGGGAAGATTTTCAAATAGAGCGATACAAAAACAATAAGGTTTCTATAAGTATTCGCTATGGTGACGAGATCCGCGTTTTCGGTATGGTCTTGAAAGAGCTTGAATTGGATGTGGAGGCCGTTGCCATGGAAGTGAAGGAGTATTTTTGAGAGAACGAAACATGAGCTCCTAATCCACAGGGCCGCCTGTGCCGGAGGTCCTTCTAGTTCCAGATCAAGAAAAAGGAGATCACTATGTCAGAGAACCCTATCGATAGTACGGTGACCGATACCGAGTTCGATGTCATCGAGGAAATGATGAACACTTTAGATGATATTGACAGGGCGTTTGAGGACTCAGAAACGGATTCTGTCCGAGAAAAAGTAGACTACCTGAAGTTTCTTTTGCAAGATCTAGGCGATGCACTTTCAGGAGAATATGCGAATTTGAGACGCAGAAGATTCATCACCAAGAAAACTAAGTAGATCTCCATATGTGGGATGTCATACCTCTAGGAGGCCGCCACCTAGAACCCTGCCGCCCTTACCCCCCTTTTTCCCAAGCAACGACGTGTCCGTGGAAATCCAGGGAGCCCGCCCAATGAAGGAAGAAGAATATCCACAGACGGTACGACAGCGGATGACCGCCCTTTTACAAGAAAAGGAGATGACCGCCAGGGAACTTTCTCAAGCACTCAGAATTCGTGAAAAGGAGGTCTATGATCACCTTTCCCATATCGCACGTTCCGCGGCGGCCCGAAGTAAAAAGCTGAGCGTGTTGCCTTTCCAGTGTTTGGCCTGCGGATATGTCTTTGAGGAACGAAAGCGCTTCACCCGCCCCGGTCGTTGTCCACGCTGCAAGAAATCTCACCTTCAAGTCCCAAGGTATCGGCTTCTTTAGTCCGAATTATGGATGGACTATACCACGACACAGAGGCATAAGGACTGAGATGAACCGGTCACAGAAGAAAAAAGCTCTTCCAGGAAATGCATGTGTATTAACCATGTAGATATTCTGTCAAAACAAAAAGGGGTGTGGCCATCTTCAAGGGCAGTGTAGCTCTATCAGCACGCGATCTGCGCCATCAAGGACTTGCGGGCTCAGGGACAGCTTCGCCCTTGCTGCCTTATAAGACAAATCTTTTTGACAAAATAGAAGCAATAAGGCAAATTTGTAAAAGATCGGCCCATGATCGGACATCAGCCATGAAATTCCCTGACCGATATATCACCCTTTGTTTGGTCTCACTAATCTTGGCGCCAATCACTTGGGGAGGCATTCATAACGTTTATGCCGAGGGAATGAGAACGTGTCCGTGTAGGGCAAAGGAGGGGGAGATGATAGAAAAAGACCAATTGACCGAGGCAGAGGGGCGATATCTCCTGTCAGTCGCGAGGCAGATGATTGAGGAGGCGCTTTTTCACCGAAAGGAGGAGCTTTCAAGGGATTCGCAGTTTTCGTCAAAATTTTCTGAAAAGCGAGGGACTTTTGTCACCATCACCATCGGCGGATGCCTGAGAGGATGTATCGGCCACATCATCCCTCAGGAATCCTTGATTGAGGGGATCAGGATTAATGCCATAAATGCCGCTTTCCGGGATCCGCGTTTTAGACCCCTTTCCAAGGAAGAGTTTGAAAAGATCAAACTTGAGATTAGCATATTGACAGAACCCAAACCGCTGACATACTCAGACGCGGAAGACCTTCTGCTGAAGCTGAGGCCGTGCATTGACGGTCTAATTATTAAGAAAGGACATAATCAGGCTACCTTTCTCCCCCAAGTATGGGAACAGCTACCTGATAAGAAAGAGTTCCTAACGCATCTCTGCCTCAAGGCAGGCCTGGGTCCGGACGAATGGAAGAGTGGGGATCTCGTGGTCTCCACCTATCAGGTCCAGGCCTTTGAAGAATAAACGGAAGGCTTAGAGTCAATGGTGTAGGCCTGACACTTCCCTTTACTTTAGAGGCGTTCTTTGTTGCCGTTGAGACGTCTGATCATATGGTCCATTATTGGGACCGGTATATCTTCCATCGCTGTTCAGCTCGTCACGATCCGGGAATTCTTGACCCAGTTTCATGGGAACGAAATCACCATTTCGCTGGTCCTTTTCTCCTGGCTCCTGTTGACCGGGCTGGGTAGCCTCTTTGCGAGAGCCTTTAAGTATTCCTCCCTGGCCGCCTATGCCTCCCTTGCTGCAATCATCGCTCTCTGGCCGTTGCTCCAGATCGTCCTAATACGCGATTTAAGGGAGTCCATTTTTGTTCACGGCGCCGCGCCGGGTTTCTATCAGATTTTCTCCTATATCCTGCTCACCACGGCCCCATACTGTATCCTGGTGGGGTTCATCCTTCCCTACGCCTTAAAGGTCCTCCAAGATCGCGGCTACGCTTTCACTTCCGGCAAGCTTTATGTGACGGATAGCATCGGGGACATTTCGGGCGGTGTACTCTTCAGTTTCGTTCTCGTCTACTGGGTGAAGCCTTTCAAAACAATAGCATTTACGTCCAGCTTGCTGATCTTGGTGGTCTTTTTACTCCTTCTGGGGTCTCGAAGGTACCTGCTGCTCCTTTTCACCGTCTTGTTCGCCTCTTTTTTCTATTTCTTTTCCCTAAACACGGGGTTTGAAAAATCGACCTTGTCCAAGCAATACGGGGATATCCTGCGCTATGTGGAATCCCCTTACGGAAGGATCGTGATTAGCAAGGAGGGTCCCCAGCATACATTCTGGGAGTCCGGGGTCCCATTCTATTCCGATGCCGACATCACGCACAGTGAGGAAAAGGTTCACTATCCACTGAGCCAGCTTGATCAGGTTCGGAACCTTCTTCTGGTCTCCGGAGGGCTCGGTGAAACAATTATGGAGGTATCAAAATACGGACCCAAACATGTGGACTACGTTGAACTGGATCCTTATTTGACAGGCGTTGCAGAGGAGCTCGGGTTCATAAAGAAAGCTTCCTTCCTAACCGTCATAAACGCCGATGGACGTCATTATATCAAGACATCAAACAAAAGATATGATGCGGTCATTGTTGATCTTCCTGATCCTGACACATTCCAGTTAAACAGGTTTTTCACCAGCGAGTTTTTCTCATTAACCAAAAAAATCCTGAACAGTGACGGCATTCTTTCTTTCAGCCTCGCATATTCACCCAACTACCTGAGCGACATTCAGAGAGAGAAGCTTTCCACCATTTACAATACGGCTAAATCGCACTTTCAGAATGTTTTGATACTGCCGGGGGAAGAAGCCTATTTCCTATGCCGGGATGGGGTCTTAAGCACGGACATACCGGCCAAACTCGCCATGAAGTCTATCCGGACATCCTACGTCGAGGGATTTTACTACGGCAACGTGACCTCAGAAAGGATTGCGGCCATTCAAGAAGGCTTGAACAAGACAGGATATGTCAATACTGACTTTGAGCCGAGGATTATGAGAATCATTTTCCAAGAATGGTTCATGAAGCACGGCACATCGCCGAAGGTTTTTCTTCTGATTTTTCTGGCCCTCACTGCTCTGTACCTCGTATTTATGAAAAAGGAAGAGTACGTCCTCTTCTCAACCGGGTTGACAACCATGGGGGTAGAGATGCTGGTCATATTTACCTTCCAGGTGATGTACGGCTATATCTATCTGAAGATCGGTGCCATTGTAACAGCCTTTTTGCTGGGCCTGCTCCCCGGGGCTATGGCGGGGAATCGCCGCATGGGCAGGAAACTGCTGGACCTCATCGGATCTGATTTGATCCTTTTGTGCCTGCTTTTGGTCTTCTTCGCATGGATCAATTTTTTCAAAGGGGACCTTCACCCTTACTATTTCCTCTCCTACTGCTTTGTTTTCTCCTTTTTTTGCGGTTACCAATTTCCAGTAGCGACAAAAATTATTGGTGAAGATAGGAGCCCTGCGGCCGGGTGCCTTGCGGCCGACTTGACAGGCGCTGCTGTGGGAACCCTTGCCACGGGCACGTTGCTCATCCCTATGTGGGGCATCCAATCAGCCATAATTTTTTTGATCCTCATCAAGATTTCCAGTAACATATCTATTCTGTTCACAAAGGGAAGTAGGATTTCAGAATGACACGCTTG
>JASFTV010000270.1:0-5137 GCA_050050615.1 Desulfobacteraceae bacterium | reverse complement strand
TTCCTCTCTTCGACATTGCCGCCGCTTTGAGAACCTCCCCCTCTTTTTGCTATCTCCAGCAGGTATTGATCCCCTTCCTTGCCCAGGACTTCCACCATCAGGCCATGTTCGTGGTTCTCATATTTCTCACCCACCTGAAAAGGGGCCTTCTTGAAATGACGCGTTCTAGGATGCGCATTCATGACCCTCACGGGGCCGACTGATTCAGGAATGTGCTCGTTAACTTGGAGAATAAGCACACCCTCTGAGGGCAGATGGCGGTCCACACCCACACGTTGGCGGTTTTCAACTAAGTAATAAAGGTGGTCATTGACCGGAATGCGCACGGCGAGGGTTTCCGCATCCCCGTTCCACAGCGGACCTAGAACGACCTCGATGCTCTCCCCTTCCCTCACCGCCACAACCTGCTCTGGCTGAATCCAGCCCAGTCGCATTTTGGTGAAAGACGTCATTCCTTGAGGCATATATCCCCATATGGTGTTAATACCGTGCTGAGATTGAATGTCCCAGGGCCCAACATAAATAGAAAAATACTCATGCCCGCCCCCCTTGCCTATGAATTCATTCGCATAGCCATAAGGGCCGCGGCTGCTTTGGGCGGAATAATCATACAAGGTGGGAACCACAGATTTATGATCCTTGTAACCTCCCAGGAGTTTGGGAAGCGCGTAGGCTAGGCTTGGGAAAGGGCAATCCTGGGTGTGAACATCCGCAGGAGGTATCTTTTTCCCGCTTGGCGTTACGGTACCGAAAAATCCTGTTAGAGTTCGAGCGAGGTATCCATACCTGCCAAAAGCCCTAAGACTCGCCCCGACAACGAGCATAAGGCCATCGTATGCTGAAACATCGTAGCTCCTGTCAATGGCATTTGCAGCATCCTGAACGAGGTCCATCCGTCTTATCTGATCGTAAATGGTCCAACGATGGATTCGCCAACTTGATAGACTGTAATGCGAGACCGACCTGGGCATCTCCATCCACGGCGTGACCTCAACATCAACCCTCACCTGGCCGTAGGATAATTCCTTGATATATTTGGGGAGCTCCACCGCATACCGCTGCTCGATCTTGTCCGAGTCCCGGATGAAGAATTGGCCCGGAAAGGAAAGCGGGACAACCAGTATCCTTTTCACGCTTACCTCTTCCGCCCAATCCCATTCAATGTAAGTTTCGGCCCGCCTCTGGTGAGCACAACCAAGGAGGCCTATTACTGCACAACAAAAAATTGTAACTGAGAGAGCCTTCTTCACTTACCCTCCTCTTCAACCCGCCGCCCAGCCCGTTTACCGTCACGCCTCGGCCCATTCTTCAAGTCGTGGCTGTTGAAAACATTCATAGATCCCATTTGAGAAAAGCATGGGGTGCAAATTGCATCGGGTCCACTTCAGCAACCACACTCCCCTTCCGCATAGAGTTGTTACCCACCGTATAGATTGCCCCTAGCACCCTTACAATTTCAACTTCCGCCCAGGGATCCCTGTCCGATGGCTGCAGAATAATTTCTGCTTCGCCGATCTCCATCCGGCTTGGTCGAAACTCGACCTCCTCGCGAATAAGACGTGGATTGTAGTCGAACCCACCACCTTCGGGCGCCGGAAAATGCTTGAAGTTGTATGCAACGGCTACCCTGTTTGCTTCCGCGCCAAGAACTTCTACAAACACATCCTGAGCGTCCTCAGCATTGAATTTCCCGGTCAGCGTTGCCTGCAGCTCGAAAAACCGTACCCCACCCCGTTCAGCCCATCCCTCCACATTCTTTCCTTCACGGCTCAATCCTATCTTCCCAATCTTCTTGGGATAGCCGTAGATCTCTCTGCCGCCGACCATGGCCATGTCGTCTGTAACAGGCATAGAAAGGCAGTAACTACCCGGTTCACTGTTGAATTCGGCCATCAGGAAAAGCGCGGCCTCCTGGTAGGTCACGCCAAAATTGGTCTCGGGGTAGTTTGCAACAAAGGCAGTAGCGATCGGCCTGGCAATCGGCTTCAAGGGTGGCGGAAGCAATCGCTCCACGATTTCAGGTTTCGTCTCCCAGACAACGGTCAGCATTTCTGCATCATAGAAATCTGCCGTCTCCCGATAAGTCTTCGCGATCTGTTCAAACGATTTAACAAAACCCATGTTCAACCTCCCGGGGTGGGGGACGTTGTTTCTCAATAAGCTTTCAGATAGTTCTCCACTTGTTGCCAAATCAATTTCGAAACAATGTCTCCTATCACTCTGCCCTATGCGCCACTTGGTGCGCCGTAGTCTCTCGCCACGGCGGAGCCCGGGTGACGAAGGCGGCTGCCCTTTGCTCCACTTGGCGCGCCGTAGTCTCTCGCCACGGCGGAGCCCGGGTGACGAAGGCGGCTGCTCTATGCGCCTTCCCCATTTGACCATTTGACTATTCAACCATTTGACCATTCATCTATTTGACGATTTAACCCCGACCACTGGCCAGTTATTGAATTATTTAAGAATGCCCCCTTTTGCAATGATAAAATCCCGCTTCTTATGGCCTGAATTGCTTGATGTGGATGCCTTTGATTGGAACATAATGCTTCGAGTTTGCGGTCAACAGCGTTACACCTAAAATCAAAGCGGTTGCTGCGATCATGGCGTCTGCCATTCTTAGATTGTGGCTGAGTGAATACTCTTCCATGTAGCTCAGGGCCTTCTGAGAGACTTCCTCACTAACATGAACGATCTCTATCTTTTTCCGGGTTAGGAAGTTCCTGAGCGATCGCAATTCTTGCTTGTCGCGAATACCCTGAACCAGCTCCATGTAATTGACCGAGGAGATATAGAAAGCTCCTTCCTTATCAATCACCTTTTTGGCCTTTTGATTGCCGCGCATGTACCAAATAAGAACATCCGTATCAACGAGTACCAAAACGCCCTCCCCTTATCTCGTCAAGGTAAGCATCCACATCAGCCACCTTCTCATTATCACGCCAAATTCCGAAAAGAGAATTTTCTTCTCCCCGATCATAGCCTTTCGCCCTTTTTTTCGACACCGGGATAATTTTGGCCTTCTCCTCCCCCCTGTAAGTAAGAATGACCTCCTCTCCCCTTTCCAGGGCCGCGATGATCTCTTTTGTCTTGTATCTCAAGTCTTTTGCTGACGCTTTCATCCTTTTTATCCTCCCTAAAGTATACATTTCAAAGTATACATTTCAATCTTCAAAAGTCAATAAAATTCTCTACCGTGATTTGGTGATTTAAGGGAGGAATGTATAAGCGTGTCCCGCGTGCCGCCGAGGGGAGCCCCTTGACCGCCATAGCTTTAGCGGCGGGGTTTAGCGGCGGCGGTTAGCGGCTTGGTGGGGGACCTTGTTTCTCAATAAGCTTTCAGATAGTTCTCCACTTGTTGCCAAATCAATTTGAGAACAATGTCCCCTACCACTTTGCGCTATGCCCTTTGCTCCACTTGGCGCGCCGTAGTCTCCCGCCACGACGGAGCCCGGGTGACGAAGGCGGCTGCTCTATGTGCCTTCCCCACGCCACGCTGCGCATCAGTGCGCGCCATCACGCCAGCGTCCGTCTCATCGAAAAGAAGAATTGCATCCGCATCTTTTTCCTCAACGGAAATCAAATCCATATTCTTTTCAGTCTCCCCGATATATTTGCTGACGACGCTTTCGGCATGCCGAAATTTCATAATATTATTGACTTCTCTCTGCATGACTCTCTTTCGCAAACACATAGGGAAACGGTATCGCAATAAGGTCTCCGATGATATAGCTCGCAAATATCACAACATGTAATATTCCATACATTGGAAACTTTCCTGCGACCAAAAGAGGTAGAAAAAGACCTATGAACCATAGCACCTTATAGCAAAGCTGTAGACACAGCACAGGTACAAACTTCAAAGGAGCTCGCAGGCCCAGGACAGATAAAAGGGCGAAGGCTAAATAGACGCTACCCGTGACTCCCAAAACGATCGGATCCTGCTCCGGCCATCCAAAAATGGATCTCATGAGACCAGGAATGACGATGATTCCTAATCCGAATCCTCCTGCGCCGATGATGGTGTAAACGTACATAATCTTAAGCCAACCCCAGCGGATCTTAATATCTCCTGACATCTTACTCCCCCTTTCTCGGTTCAGATACTTTCTTTCGGGACAATGATTACATGGACTGGACCCAGCAGCTTAGATCTTGTCCTGCTAGGAGATGGGTAGGCACAATTTGAGCGGGTGCTCCATGGAATGACACTTAGACTTCACGTCCTTTGCGGTTTTAGCGGTTTCAACGATTCTTACGACTTTAACGGTTACCTAGGCGATTGGTGACAAAAGTGGAAGCTTTTCTTGTTGCTCTGATCCGTTATAAAAATGCAGGCGATTCAATGCTTCATCTGTCAA
Source organism: Desulfobacteraceae bacterium (assembly GCA_050050615.1). GTDB lineage: Bacteria > Desulfobacterota > DSM-4660 > Desulfatiglandales > HGW-15 > JASFTV01. The sequence goes on along the minus strand of JASFTV010000270.1, from coordinate 782 downwards.
GATTATCGATTTGACCGCAGTCACTGGCGAGTTATTCAATTATTTAAGGGCCCCATTCCCGCGTCCAAATTGCCGCTCGAATTTATAAGTACTTATGCAAGAGGTAAAACAAAAACTACTTTTCTGATGACTTCCTTCTTCCTTTCTCTAAATTACTTTTGAGCTTCAAGAGTCTTCTCTCCATGCTTTCCTCCTCACTATGAAACATCATGCCAGTAAGGCTAACCCGTTCTATTTTAATATGGGTTGAGTCCGACCCTTGGGCTGACAAAGTGAAACGGAGAATTTGGGAAGTAGGAAAGTCCTTGTGCTTGTCGGAAAGCACAATCGTTTTCTCAGGAACAAACCTTGTAATAGTCCATTCCGTTGAATATCGGCCAAGACCAAATCGGGCTTTAGCACCTTGCTTCCATTCTTTCAAATAAAAATCTTGACCCCACCAACCTTTCCAACGAGCTTTGTTTGTAAGATATTTCCAGGTCTGACTAATAGGGGCACGAACAGTAACTTCCCCTACCAAGGTACTTGGCTTCTCCGTATATATTTTTACCTTTGGATCCATCATATTAACTATATTGCAGATGAAGATAGAATGCTGTCTTCACTTCGCATTATTAAAAAAACTCTAATGAGGAGTGGTTCAAGTCAATATCAACGGAGCGCCAGTGAATGGATTCAACCTGCTCATGGAACAAATACACGAAACGGGGGTATGCCGTCAACTGGTTTTCCAGGTGAAGTCCAGAGAAAATGCAGGGCCGAGATGACCCTGCCTCGAATGG
>JASFTV010000269.1:0-5160 GCA_050050615.1 Desulfobacteraceae bacterium | reverse complement strand
GACAAGCACTACCTGATCAAAGATGACAAGATCCAGATCATCGACGAATACACGGGCAGGCTCATGGCCGATCGATCTTGGGAACGGGGCCTTCACCAGCTCATCGAGGTCAAGGAAGGCTGTGAGGTGACACGGCGTAAAGACACGCGGGCCCGAATCAGCTACCAGCGCTTTTTTCGCCGTTACCTCAAGCTGGCCGGTATGACCGGCACAGCGCGGGAAGTGGCAGATGAGTTGTGGTCGATCTACCGCATGCGGGTCGTGACGGTGCCCACGAATCGACCCATGCATCGACGGTACCTGCCTGATCGTGTGTATCGCAATGCAGAAAAGAAATGGGAGGCTATTGCCAAAAGGGTGTCGGACATGCACGGAATAGGCCGCCCGGTCCTTGTGGGGACCCGCTCTGTTGAAGCTTCTGAGCATCTGAGCCAGCTCATGGAGGGGGAAAATCTGCCGCACAGGGTGTTGAACGCCCGTCAGGATAAGGAGGAGGCTGAGATCATCGCACAGGCAGGTCGGCCGGGGCGAATCACTGTGGCGACCAACATGGCCGGCCGGGGCACGGATATACGTTTGGGCCCGGGCGTCGCTGACCTGGGCGGTCTTCATGTCATCGCAACGGAACGCCACGAAGCGCGGCGGATCGATCGCCAGCTTTTCGGACGCTGTGGCCGTCAGGGGGACCCCGGCACCAGCGAGGCGATCGTTTCCCTTGAGGATGAACTCGTCAACGTGTATATTGGGAGGGTGCTGCGGTGGTTGGCGACAGCAACTCTCAGGAATCCGCGGGGTCTTATGAGCCGTTGGATAGCGAAGATCCTGTTCAGAAGGGTGCAACGGACGGCCGAAAGGTTGCATGCTCGGATGCGGCATGATCTCCTCAGAATGGACGAGCAGTTGAGCGAATCGCTTGCCTTTACAGGCCGTCCGGAGTAGTAAGGGAAATTGCTTGATCGTCGCTGGAGAATTTTCTTGGGAAGGACTCTCTTAATTAGCATGAATAGACACCGCACGAAAAACTCGGCTAAACCTCTTCCAACAAAGGGGAGGATTCTCTTTCCCCCCTTTCATAAAGGGGGAGTTAGCGGGATTTTTCCACACAGCCTCTGTCCAGTTGGCAAAGGGCTCGAATTGATGTTCGTAGGGATGGTGACTTTGCTATTGACCCTATCACTCGGATCCCTTTGCGCAAATGCTGAGTCTGTTGAGTTCGACGGTCTGATAGAGCCTAAGATGGTCGTCAAGCTGGGGAGCGGGGTCCCAGGCATTCTTGATACCGTTCAAGTAGATCGGGGGGACATGGTCAGAAAAGGCCAGGTGCTGGCGACGCTCCAGTCAGGGGTTGAAAGGGCGACCATGGAGTTAGCGCGCGTCCGGGCAGAGATGGAGGCTTCCATCAAATCGAGGCGGGAAGAATTGGAATTTGCTGAACGGAACCAGCAGCGGGTCAAGGATCTGTATGACCAGAAGGCGCTCCCTTTTCACGAGTGGGACGAGGTGGAGACCAAGCGAATACTGGCGGAACTGGGGCTGGCCGAAGCGTTAGAGAACAGGCGGCTTGCCGAACTTGAATACAAACGGGCAGCCGAAGTGGTCAAGCGGATGACCATCCGAAGTCCCGTGACAGGCGTTGTGGTTGAACGGTTCTTACACCCGGGAGAGTATATAGAAGATCAGGCAATCCTGGAGTTGGCCCAGATCGACCCGCTCCATGTTGAAGTCATTTTGCCGGTAGAGATGTTGGGATCCGTCGAGGTCGGCATGCGTGCGACCGTAAAGCCGGAGGCGCCGGTGAGCGGCTTCTATGATGCGACAGTGACCATTGTGGACAAGGTTGTAGACGCTGCAAGCGGCACATTTGGGGTGCGCCTGCACCTACCCAACCCGGACTATGAACTCCCCCCCGGCCTGAAGTGCAAGGTCGTTTTCATCAAGAAATGAGTGATAACCCTCCTCCGTAAAAATCAACCATAGATGACTCACCGCCCGGGGCCCTGAGCTTGTCGAAGGGGAGCGGGTGGTGGGCTAGATTGGTTTCTTTTCCCGTTTGGCGAGTTCCTTTTCAATGAGGGAGAGATCGGTCCATGGGGTCGGCCGCACCTTGAGCTTGTTCAGCAAGGCGGTCTGCATATGAGGGACAAGGGTTTTCTGCCAACTGCGGACAAGCTCCTGATCCTTGAGCCAGCGGAGTACGTTCCTTGCGCGTTTTACGGTGAGCGGGTGCCGTTCATCCTGGAACAACTTCTTGAGCATCACAGTCTTTGTGGGGTTGTCCATGAGATATCTTGCTGCGCCTGCTGCGCGTTTTTTATGTTTGACCATGACCATGAGGACGGTGGCGAATTCATCAGCGACTTCTATGTTGGAGGAGAAGGGGTGATTCCACCTGGAGAGGAGCATACCTCCTATCTCATGAAAAATGGAGAAGGAGAGCGCATCTTTGGTTTTTTCCTGATCACCGATAATGTCGTAAAGGTGATGCACATACTCTGCGCACAGCACGATCCCCGATCCATCCGCGAAGGCCTTGGGAGAGCCGCACTGTTTGACACCCATGGGAAAAGGATTGAAGACAAAGATCCGGTGAAGTTGCCGCTCGAACATACGGAGGATCTTGTTGGCCGCTTCCATCTGGTCGCCACTGCCGCGTGCAGCGCGAACAGTGATCGTCAATGCCCTTGTTTGAGTCCCCGAGCGATTGTCAAACACCAGGTAATGGTCACCTGATGTCTGGATTGTCACTGAAAATGAGAGCCGTTTTTCGACCCGGCCTGTGAACAGGGGGCGACGCTTGTCAGGGGACGCCTGGTAGCTCGCAGCGTCTAAGAGGGCCACCAGGATGTCCCCATCGCTTTCCACCTGCACGGCGACGACGGCGTCTTTGGGGAGATTCCGCAGTCTGGCCCCTTTCCATTGCCCTGCGGGTATATCCACATTGAGCCTCACGGGGCCGCTTACGGCAAAGGCGTTGAGGCCGAGGAGACAAAAAATGACGGTAAAGAGGGATGTTCTGAGGAGATTGAACATACAGTACTCTTACCATCCGGCTCCAAGCGGGTCAACCCTTGTGGGTATAGCGCGCTGGCGGTTATGGAAGATTTGTTGATTCGCCCCTGGCGCATCGACTAGACAGGACCCGGGTTAACTTTAACCTTTCCAAGATAAGGCCGTTTTAGTAAGGTGTTATGACTAGAGCCGATAAGGTAAGCAAGACAAAGAATCGTTGAGGAGGTGAGGAATGAGCGCAGAAAAAGAACAGAATCCGGAAGCAACACGGGACATGGTGCAGAACTGGCTGATGAACGAGGGTTGGCAGATCGCTGAACAGCCCCATCCCGATCTGGCGTGGCTTATCCGAGCCGAGGATGCCGGTGGCAGGAGGATTCTGGTGGGTCAGAGCAAGGTCAGGCAAGACCAGGTACATCTGGAAGCGCGCGTTAATATCGCAGATGAGCATCGTCAGAAATTTGAGAGCCTTCCTGAGGATAGAAGGCGCGACATTCTCTGGACGCTACGTTTTCGGCTCTTATCCATGAATGTGGATTTCGCAGGGGTCGCAGAGCCGATGCAGGCTGTCGTGCTCACACAGAGGATTTATCTGGATGGTCTTACAAAAGATGCCTTCATTCAGAGATTCCTGATGGTACGCAATGCGGTCATCGCAGTGATCTGGTCAATTATTCAAGATCTTGAGGGTGTGGAGCCACCTGCTGAATCGACCAAAGCGAAGGCGCACTAATTCAGCAACAATAGCGTAGACCGAGGTCAAGGACCGGGCAAGACTGGCGAGCCATTTCTGCTATGGGCTATTTTACCCATTTCCTCCCGTACCCGTTTTGGGTAAAAATTCGTTCATAATTCCTCAATTCCCCACTCCCTCGCTCCCCCAATCCCCTAATTCTTTTTACCCATTTCCTCCCGTACCTGATTTGGGTAAAAGTGGCTCTGTGGTGGATTATTGGTATTGACAAAAAGAGGATCACATAGTACGTTAATAGCGATACGTTAATAACGAATCGCTTAAGACGTCATGGAAAATCCATTTAAATACGGGGGCATCGTGCGCGGCGAGTACTTTGCCGACCGCACAGAAGAACTGGCAGAACTTTTCAGGGAAATGAATAACCTTAACCGGGTATTTTTGCTTTCTCCCAGACGCTTCGGAAAAACCTGTCTTTTGTTCAACCTCATGGGTCAACTTCGTGATTCAGGGTTTGCGACAGCTTACCTGGATCTTAATGCGTACCCTGATTTGTCCAGTTTTGCTGCCGCCTTCACGCAAACAACCTCGCAGTCCCTGGAATCAAACACTGAAAAATTGATGAAAATATTTGCTGGACTCAAAAGGCTACGGCCCAAAGTCTCCATCGGATCCGATGGCTCGCTTACAGCAGGTGTTGAAATGGGCATTGAAAAGAGAGAAGCCCTACCCGCTCTCCTGGAAGGGATGCACCATGCTGATGCATTGGCACGGCAAAAAGGTGATAAGCTGGTGGTGGCGATCGATGAATTCTCGGATCTTCCCAAATATGATGGTCAATCCCTTGAAAAGGCCATGCGTTCCGAAATCCAGCAACATGCTCATATCGGGTACATTTTTTCAGGCTCTGAACAGTCCATTATGCTGGCTATGAGTCGTGACCGAAAAAGAGCTTTCTATAAACTCGGAAGATTGATGGAACTCGGAGCCATCAATAGAAATTCCTATGGAGATTTTATCCACAACTGGCTGAGCAAAGGGGGATACAAAGTCAATAGAAAGGACTTGGAGAAAATCTTTGAATTGGGAATAGACGTCCCCTACAATATCCAGAGAATGTGCCATGTCGCGTGGGAACTGGCTCGCGAGTCTCACGAGATAACCCTTGCCTTGATTGCAGAACTCCCATTTGTCATTGCCCAGCAGGACTCGCCCCATTTTGAACTGCTTTGGCAGAGTGCATCACAACAGCAGAGGACTCTCCTCTTAGCTTTAAGCCAAGAGCCCCGGGCCAAGCCGTTTTCAAAAGAATTCCAGCTAAAACACGCCGTCGGTCCGTCCTCCTCCATCAAAGCCTCTCTGGACTCTCTGTCCAAGAAGGGGATCCTATTCAGGACTCCAGAAGGCACCTATCAATTCTCTGATACCTTTATGCAATATTGGATCAGGCACTTGAG
>JASFTV010000268.1:0-5218 GCA_050050615.1 Desulfobacteraceae bacterium | reverse complement strand
GCAGCCAGAAAGCTTCGAAGAGAGAAAAAGGTTCCTGCTATCTTCTATGGCCCCAAATCCGAGCCTGTCATGTTGACCGTAAATGAATCGGACCTAAAAGGTATCCTTAAGCAGGCCTCAGGCGAAAATGTCATCCTCGGACTGCAAATAGAATCTGACACGGGTACGGATACCCAGACAGTCATGTTAAGAGAACTGCAAATGCATCCCGTCAAGCCGGTCTATCTTCACGCAGATTTCTATGAAATCTCCATGGACAAGGAGCTAACCCTCGATATTCCTGTGCTTCTGGTGAACACACCGGCAGGCGTCACAAAGGGAGGGATTCTGCAACAAATCAAAAGAGAGCTCAACGTCGTTGGCCTGCCCTCCAAATTGGTGGAGCACATAGAGGTGGATGTCTCCGCGCTCGACATCGGAGATGCCGTCCATCTCAGTGATATTGATTTTCCAGATGGCGTCAAATGCAATGAAGAAGACCATTTGACCATAGCCGTGGTCAGTGCCCCCGAGGTCGTTGTTGAGAAGGCTGAGGAAGAAGAGATCATAGAGGAAGAAGAGGCTGTAGAAGCAGAGACACCAGAGGCAGTGTCTGAGGAGGAGTCGTAGGCTCGAGAGAAAGGGGGTGAAGGTAAAACCTCAAGGTGTATCTGATTGCGGGCCTCGGAAACCCCGGGCGAGGGTACAAAAATACACGCCACAACATTGGATTCACGGTTATCAACCTGTGGGCTGAGCGTCTAGGAGTTCGGTTAAGGAGCCGACGCTTTCAGTCAAGGAACGCAAATGCGAAATTTGAAGGCCGGGAAATTATTCTGCTTCGTCCACTGACTTTCATGAATCAAAGTGGGAAGTCCATCAAGGCCTGCCTCGACGTCTATCAGTTAAAAGCTGAAAACCTTCTGGTTATCCACGACGACATAGACCTTCCAGTGGGAAGAGTGAAGGTCGTCAGAAATGGGGGGAGTGGAGGACATAAAGGCGTTACATCCATAATTGAACATCTGGGTACCCGCGAATTCAGCCGTGTAAAAGTTGGCATTGGCCGTCCTCGGTACGGCGAAACTGTTGAGAGATATGTTTTGAGCCCCTTTTACAGGGATGATAAGGAGATCATAGAAGAGGTGATCGAGATGTCGGTTCGAGCTTGTGAGCTTTTTGTTTCTGAAGGGGTGGTCGCGGCAATGAATCATATCAACTGGGAAAATATGGCAGACAAGGAGGTAATGTACTGATGCAGGGATTAACGTGGGTCGCTCCCCTTTTGGGGATCTTGGGTCTTATTATCGCTTACCTTATCTATGGTTATGTCAAAAGACAGCCCAACGGCACGCCCCTCATGCAGGAATTGGAGGGGATGATTCATTCCGGTGCCATGGCCTTCTTAAGGAGGGAATACGCTGTGCTGGTCTTCTTTATTGCGGCTGTCTTTGTTTTGCTTCTAATCTTCATCGCCTGGAAAACAGCCATCGCCTTTGTCACCGGCGCTATGTGTTCCATGCTTGCCGGATTCTCGGGCATGAGCGCAGCGACCAGGGGAAACTCTCGAACAGCAGAGGCCGCGAACAAGGACGGCCAGGCAAAGGCCTTAAACGTCTCTTACTTCTCCGGTTCTGTCATGGGACTGGCGGTCGCCAGCCTTGGTCTCCTTGGACTGGGGTTCTGGTTCTGGATTTATGGGGGAAGCCCCGATAGCGCTCAATATATCAATGGCTTTGCCATGGGGGCAAGTTCCATCGCCCTTTTTGCCCGTGTTGGGGGCGGGGTATATACCAAAGCGGCGGATGTCGGGGCAGATCTGGTCGGTAAAGTGGAAGCGGGCATCCCTGAAGACGACCCCAGAAACCCTGGCGTTATCGCGGACAACGTGGGAGATAATGTGGGTGATATTGCCGGGATGGGTGCGGATATCTTCGAGTCCTATGTGGGGTCGGTGGTTGCGACGATCGCCATCGGCGCTACCCTGACGATCACCCCGGAGTTTTTGGATAAATTTCCTGTTTTGAAGGGTCTGGATCCGGTAGCCATAAAGCTCAAATATATGGCGACGCCCATACTCATCGTCATGGCAGGACTGCTGAGCTCTTTTGTGGGCGTTTTTTCAATTAAGGCTTTTCAGGCTGGAAACCCGGCTGGGGCGCTCAGGTATACTACGTTTGTGGCTGCCGGCATTTTTGTGGTTCTTACCGCGATTATCGTGAAGTCCATCGGTATGCCGTGGGGCGCATTCTGGGCTGTCTTTTCGGGTCTTCTCTGTGGTATTGTCATCGGCCTTCTGGCCGAATACTATACGTCAGGCCCGCCCATCAGACGGATCGCCGGTCAATCGGTGACGGGCCCTGCAACAGTGATCATCGCTGGTTTGGCTGTGGGCATGCAGTCCACTTATCTTCCCATCCTGGGCATTTGCGTGGCCACATTTATAGGCTTTAAGACGGCCGGGATATACGGTATCGGGCTTTCTGCAGTGGGCATGCTGGCGACAGTGGGTGCAACCATGACGGTTGATGCCTACGGACCGATAGCTGACAATGCGGGCGGCATTTCAGAGATGTCTGGCCTCGGCCCTGACACCAGAAAGATTACAGATAGCCTTGATGCCCTTGGCAACACCACTGCTGCAATCGGGAAAGGATTTGCCATTGGGTCTGCTGCTCTAACCGCGCTCGCCTTGTTTGTTGCATATACTCAGGCTGCGGGTCTCACCTTGGACAAACTGAGTATTATGAACCCCTATGTCGTCATCGGCGTCTTTATCGGCGCCATCGTGCCCATGTTGTGTGCCGCCTTGACGATGACTTCAGTGGGGGAGGCGGCATTCAGCATTGTTGAAGAGATTCGACGCCAGTTCAAAGAGATCCCGGGGCTGCTGGAAGGGAAGGAAGGGGCGAAGCCGGATCCGGCGACCTGCGTAACCATTGCCACAAACTCGGCCCTCAAAAAGATGGTCGCCCCAGGATTGGTGGCTGTCCTTACCCCGGTAGCAGTCGGCCTGTTGCTGGGTAAACAGAGCCTGGGCGGCATGCTCCTGGGCGCAACCGTCATGGGCGCATTTCTTGCCCTTTTTATGGCGAACGGCGGCGGCGCTTGGGATAATGCCAAGAAATACATTGAGGCAGGGAACTTAGGTGGCAAAGGGTCTGATAACCATAAAGCGGCTGTGGTCGGTGATACGGTTGGCGATCCCTTCAAAGACACCTCAGGACCTGCCATGAATATTTTGATCAAGTTGATGTCTGTGGTGTCCCTGGTTATCGCCCCCATACTGCCGACGGTGGGCGTATTCTTGATTATATGATAAAATAGAAGGGTTTGGTCGTTGTTTCCAACCGGACTCCAGGTTTGTCGGAGGCCGGGTAGGATCTAAACCGGGGCATAATGATTGATATTTCATGAGGGGAGTTGGATGTTGATGTTTAAGATAGGAGACTTAGCGGTTTATCCAGCGCATGGTGTCGGTATTATCGAAAAGATAGAGACCCAAGAGATCTCAGGTTTCTGCCAGGACTTTTATGTGATGCGAATCCTCGAAAATGATATGATCATTATGATTCCTACAGAGAATGTGGGCAATGTGGGATTAAGAGAGATCATTGAGCAAAGCGAGGTTCCAAAGCTCTATTCCATTCTCAGAAAGAGGGACGTGATCATTGATAATCAGACCTGGAACAGGCGCTACAGGGAGTACATGGAAAAGATCAAAACCGGATCTGTTTTTGAAGTCGCCGAGGTGTATCGGGACCTCTTGATGTTGAAGCTGGAAAAGGAGCTTTCTTTTGGGGAGCGGAAGATGCTTGATACCGCCAGAAACCTGTTGGTGAAAGAAATATCTCTCGCGAAGAATGTTGAGGAAGCTCAAATAGAAAAGGACCTTGACAGGATCTTCTCATAACCCTGTTCGAACTTTTCGCCGTGGAGAACCAACCAGATAGGGTCTTTTCCTTTTCCGTCGCCGGCAAGGATGGGGAACAACGAATAGACAGTTTTCTTGCCTCCCAGGTAAGGGATCTGACGCGATCCAGAGCGCAGGAATTAATAAAAAGCGGGTTTGTGAAGGTCAATGGTTCGTCCCCAAAGGCCAGCTATCGATTAAAGACGGGTGATCAGGTAAGGCTTTCCGTTCCTCCCGCCCATCCTTGTCAGCTAGAACCCGAGCCAGTAGAGTTTACAGCAATCCACGAAGATGCATCCTTGATCGTCGTGAACAAGCCAGCCGGCCTTGTTATTCACCCTGCACCAGGCCATGCTAAAGGGACTCTGGTTCATGGTCTACTCCTTTACTGCCCGGGATTGTCAGGTATAGGAGGAACCTTGAGGCCGGGAATCGTCCATCGACTGGACAAGGATACCTCGGGCCTCGTGGTGGTTGCAAAGAATGACAGGGCCCATACATGTTTGTCGGACCAGTTTAAGGCTGAGACTGTGAAAAAGCGGTATGTGGCGATTGTCCACGGTGTTACCAAAGGGGAAAAAGGAAAGATTGATCTTCCTATTGCGCGTCATCCCAAGAAAAGAAAAGAGATGTCTGTGCCGCCATCTGGCGGGAAGAGAGCTGTGACCCTCTGGCAGAAGCTGGAGGCAGTCGGAGGGCATTTTTCCCTTCTCTCCGTAAGGCCTAAGACAGGCAGGACCCATCAGATCAGGGTCCACTTATCCCATGTCGGTCATCCCATCGTAGGAGACCCCGTCTACGGGTGTAAAAGAAGCTGGTGGAAAAGGCATTTCCCGCTGAGCAACGGGGTGCCACTTCGCATAGAAAGACAAATGCTGCACGCTGAAACCCTGGGTTTCGTTCATCCCGATTCCGGAGAATACTGTGAATTTCAAGCTTCTTTGCCCGATGACATGGTCCATGTCCTAGGCATTCTAAATAAAATTGATTGATCAGTGATGTCCAAAATAAATCGAAAACGTGCTTTTCAACGAGTTAATGGATTTTCAAGATAAAAAACTTGACATAGAGAGATATTAGTTTGAAAATAAAAGCTCAGGATTTGTGCCTGCCTTTTACAGGATTCGGTATAACCGGATATCAAAACTAACTTCACGGGTAATCTGCTGCGCCGTCTTCTTTAACTCACATAAAAGGGTCTTAAGGTTGGTCTGAAAGCCTCCTCAAGGGAACGTGGAGCTACGATATGCCCGGTGTCATCCTGGGCCAGAGATCTTTCCGGGGTTTCGATCAGCCGCAGGGATGGTGATGTGTTTAGCCGGGAGA
>JASFTV010000267.1:0-5266 GCA_050050615.1 Desulfobacteraceae bacterium | reverse complement strand
TTCGTATCCCAAGTTTCCATGATCGGAATAGGAAACAGGAAATTCTTGGCCCCTGGCACATGCATCTTCTTGTAGCTATTCTCATAGGGCATGGTATCAATAATCAAGATATCTTTGCCTGAGTCGATCAGTTTCTTGAGTTCCTCGGCGGTAACGATGCCATAACCTCCCGAGTGTACTTCCCGTAGCAGTTTGACCGCTGCCTTTTCCTTGTCCACTTCTTTTTCGAACTTGTTCTTGGCTAGATCGCAGCCATAGACTCCCATAACCAAGATGCATAAAATACTCAGCCTCAATATATCTTTGACCATCACCACTATTTTCCCTCCTTGTACAGAAATCTTCTAAACACAGGCTTCATCCGAACCGCCCCATCGGCCCGGCTATGATGCCAAAAGTATAGGTATAAGATTCCGGCCAACAGGACGATGTTCCTGTGTAGGGCTGGACGAAGTCCCGCATATGCTTTGCCTTCAGGATCAGCAGGACCGAAACAGCCGCAATCTATGTCAAGCCCCATCCAGACCCCGTAGCCTACGATCGTCAGAAAAAGAAGAAGCAAGCCTGCGACAAGGTTCACACTTCCCCGAATGTCGAACAAAAGCCCTAATGCTGCAATGATCTCCACAAGAGGCAAACACACCGAAATGGGCATGGCCCAGCTTTCAGGAACAACGCCAAACGCTTCAATGACGATAGCGAAGGACGCCGTATCGAAGAGCTTGCTCGCCCCGGCATAAAGAAATAGGATTGCGTAAAACCATCGTACAAGCCTGTATGCCCAATCGGACATGATGATTTCTTTCAGTGGTCGTTTTGATCCCAGCTCTCCCAACACGTGTCAAGCGCCCTCCAAGCCCATAGGAAATTCTCACAGCCTCCCTGTCCAAATTCCTATTCTTTATGATGCCAGGTCTTCGTCTTGAAAGGTCCCGAGACTTGTCTGGCCAGCCGCACTCAGCGCCGTTTCCTTTCGGTAAGGGCAAGGCCTTTTCACGAGACTTAGAACAAGTCCTCAGGATCTTGATATTGTTTGGTAATAAGAGAGAGGACATCCAGCTCTAGGCTCGCCCCTGCACCTACCTGACACGGGCAGTGTCAACGGGTGGAAACTCAGGTAAAGCCTAAAAGCTGGGACATGGACAGACTCCCTAGGATGATGTTGCGTAACACCTAGAAGACTAAAACGGTTCTGTCTATTTGTCAAACTGGAAATTCCGATAAATAAACAGTTTTCTTTAGGAAAGCCCGATCGGCAGTTCGCAAAGAGATGTCTAAGTTTATTCAGGTTCTCAGGATCTACGGGCTACACCTTCCGGATTTGAAGGAGCGATGGGATGGGAAAAAGACAAAGGGATGGGTAATAGGCAAGAAATTGTGAGACTATCCCGGACTGTTGTTCTTTAAGGGCGAAAAGGAGACAGCCCATCATGAGGTCGTCAGACGTCTTAGTTCAGCGATAATCGCCGGAATCATCTTTCTGATATCACCCACTATACCATAATCCGCTGTCTTGAATATTTCAGCGTTGTGGTCATTGTTGATCGCGACAATCACTTTTGACCCGCTCATACCGGCTGTGTGCTGAATGGCTCCAGAAATGCCGCATGCAATATAGAGATCCGGTCTGATCGTCTTTCCCGTCTGACCAATCTGGTGATCGTGGGAAATCCAGCCAGCCTCTACAGCCAGTCTGGTGGCTCCCATTTCCGCATTGATCAATTCGGCCAGCTCCTTTATCATACTAAAGGTCTCTTCGTCACCCGCCCCCATGCCTACGGCAACAATTCTATCGGCTTCTTGAATACCCAGACCTTCACTTTTCGCTCGAACACTTTCAAGAATCTCAACCCACACATCCTTTATGTTAATCTGTAAATCAAGTTCTACAATTTCGCCTTTTCTGCTTTCATCCTTTTCAGGCAAAGCCATGACGCCCGGGCGAACAGTGGACATCTGAGGCCTATGCTCGGGACAGATAATGGTGGCCATCACATTGCCGCCAAAGGCTGGCCGCGTCGAAACAAACAACCGGTTTTCCTCATCGATGTCCAGGCCCGTACAATCGGCCGTGCACCCGGCATTCAACCTGAAGGATAGTCTCGGGGCCAAATCCCTTCCAATGGGTGTAGCCCCGATGATGAGCACCTCAGGCTTCTCCTTCAACACCTGTTCGGAAATAACACCAGCGTAAAGTTCAGTCCGATATTCCTTAAGCATGGGATCATCGGCGACAATGACCCTGTCCGCGCCATAGAATATCAATTCTTTGGCAAGATTTCCCAGCGAGTCGCCAACCAAGAATGCTGAAAGCTCTACACTCAGTTTGTCTGCAAGTTCACGACCTTTACCCAGCAGCTCAAGGGATACCCTTGCAGGCTGGCCCTCTGTCTGCTCCACAAAGATCCACGCGCCGCGGTATTGATTTGTATCAATTTTTGATGTCATCATTGACTCGACTAGATCATACACTTCTGTCTCAAGATCTGGATCAGTTTGCGAGCCGCTTCCTCAGGCTCGCCCCCAAGCATTTTGACCTTACCTTTCAGAAGCTTGGGTGTGTAGACCTTTCTCAGCTTTGTGGGCGAACCATTCAGCCCGAAATGCTCATTTTCACCATTCAAATCATCCGCCTTCCAGACCGTGATCTCTTTGCTGTAGGCCTGGATGATCGTATCGATGGGAGCGACCCGCGGTTGGTTGATTTCTCTTTCAACGGTTATCAAAACAGGCATAGAGGCTTGCAAATTTCTATGAAAATTTCCTAGCTTTTGCTTGATCTGAACTTTTGCATCGGTGACTTCGATCTCCATGGCATAGGTCAGTTGAGGAATGTTCAGGTATTCGGCAAGCTGAGGACCAACTTGTGCCGTCATGCCGTCAAGGGCCTCTTTGCCGCAGATGATGAGGTCCCATCTCCCAATTTTCTGGATAGCCAGGCCGAGCGTATATGCGGTTGCCCAGGTATCGGATCCGGCAAACTGTTTGTCGGTGAGTTGTACAGCCCTATCGACTCCCGTCCCTAGAGCTTCTCGCAAGGCCTCCTCAACCTGAGACGGCCCCATAGATAGAACTGTCACCGCACCGCCGTGCTTCTCCCTCAATTGTAAGGCAGCCTCAATGGCGTTCTTGTCATTCGGATTAATGATACTTGGAACGCCTTTTCTGATCAGTGACCCTGTTTCAGCATCCCATTTAACCTCTTTCACATTCGGGACTTGCTTAATACAGACAATAATGTCCATGCCTCTTATCTTCTTTCTACCAACCGGGTGAAGCGCATTTAGTCGCTTGACGTTTTGCCCCCTCACCCTTTGAAGGTGGAGGACCTCGGCGTGAGCTCCATTCCGCCCGAGCTCATGGCCGAGGGCAGCCAAACGGTTTGGGTGGGGGTGATGTTCAGAGTTCTATCTCAGAAGAGCAGAGCCCGCTATGGTCTTATTGATCTCGGTGCTGCTGACAACGACCCCACCGTGGGCGGCATATCGGTACAATCTTTCCACCTTGTATTCTTTTGAATAGCCATAGGATCCGTGAATTTGCAAGGCCATTCGAGTCACTTCTTGAATATTAGGGACTACGAAGATTTTGAGTTCAGAAGAAATCACGTCCACGGGCTCTCCTCCGTCCTGAATCCAGGCTGCTCTGTATGTGAGATACCTGGACGCTTCAATTCTGCTTTTCATCTCAGCAAGCATCCACTGAATACCCTGCATGGCGCCCATCGGTTTTCCTCTCACAAGCCTTTCCTTACAATACTTTATTGATTCATCCAAGGCTGCTTGACCCAGTCCGACCATATACGCGGCCTGCTCGATCCTTTCACCCGCAATCCAGCGAAGCAAAATCCTAAAGCCGTTCCCTCTTTCTCCCAGGACGTTCTCTTTTGGGACCCTCACATCCCTTAAAAAAACATCCACGCAATTCATCCCCTCAAGTCCCATGAGTTCCCACGGCGCAGACGCGCTATAGCCCTCGGAGGATTTATCGATAATAATCGCTGTGACATTGCCTTTCTGATCCTTCAGTTCTTCGTCCTTTAAGTAGAAGACGCCATAGCCCTTCTTGTTTCCACCTGTAATATATCTCTTGGTGCCGTTAATGATAAAATCGTCGCCGTCGGGTAAAGCCGTTGTCGTCAAAGCTGCCGGGTCCGAGCCTGTCGCAGGTTCAGTAAAGGCGGTCGTCGCATAGGCGGTTCCGTCACAGAGGGGAGGCAAAAACGTTTTCCTCACATCTTCCGAGCCCCAGTAGTAAATGGTTTCAGCGGTACTGTTGTTCATGAGCATTGGCCAACCACAAGCCGTGCCTGTTTTCCCAAGTTCTTCGGCAATCAGAATGATGTTGAGGTTGGTCGAACCCACGCCGCCATATTCCTTAGGGACCGCCAGGCCCAGCATTCGAGCTTTGGCAAATTTTTCCAGCAAATCTGCAGGGTAATCGTTGTTCTCAACGACCTGTTCAGCAATCGGCATAATTTCCCGATCACAAAAGTCCTGAACCGCCCTGAGGATCATTTTGCTTTCCGGTGGTAAACTGAAATCCATGTCGCTCTCCTTTCTATGCTCTCTATGCTCGCTCAAAGGTTCTGCATCTTATTTCCGGAATTTTCAAAGGTCAACTTAGATTACGTTGAAATAAAGAATTTCTCACCGGTGAGGAAGTTGCAGAGTGGATCTATTTTATCCCCTCACCCCTGCCCGCCATGATTCGTGGCGGGCCAGCCAGCCACCTGCCCGCTCGTGCCCCTGGTCGCCTCGCCCTGCTTGGCTGGCGGGCTAACCCTCTCCCCCAGTGGAGAGGGAATTTATGGGAAACCTTGGGGTAAGCTACAGGAAAGAAAATGAAAACAGACTTCAAAAATGCTAGAAATTTCAACGAACTTCTCCGACGATCCCGTGTTCAGCCTTCACTTTTTCCCTGTCCACGGTCCCGTCCTCAGTTTTGGGTAGGACTTCCCGAAAGTCAATAAATCTAGGCTTCTTGTACTTGGCAATGCGAGAACCCACGAAGTTCGTCAATTCCTGAGTATCCACAGAACGACCCGTCGTGCAAACGCACACAGCCTTGACTGCTTCCCCCCACTCCTTATCCGGGATGCCAAAAACGCACGCCTCCTGCACATCGGGGTGTTCCAGAAGGGCTTTCTCCACCTCTGCCGGGTAAACGTTCTCCCCTCCAGGCTTGATCAGATCTTTTTCCGCCTTTCTTTTCACATACCAAAGATATCCTTTTTCATCCAGACGGCAGAGATCGCCGGTGTGGT
>JASFTV010000266.1:0-5267 GCA_050050615.1 Desulfobacteraceae bacterium | reverse complement strand
TGTGCGGCTTCATGGGCAATCATGCTGTGGCCGAGCCTGACCCTGAAAATCTACCACAAAAGGTGCCTCCTGAAAAGGCGGCCGATATTGTAAAAAATTTCGCCTTGCATCTGGGAGCAGATCTGGTTGGCGTTTGCCGCGTCAATCCGCTTTGGGCTTATTCGCACAGGGGGGAAATCCATTACGACGAATGGGATAAATGGGGCATGGAAATGCCTGAGTCCCTCCCGTATGCGGTAGTCTTCGCCACTGAAATGAGCCATGAACACGTTTCTGCCGCTCCCCATACCCCGACTTTGGCTGAGAGCGCAACCCAATATTGCAAAGGGGAGTATGTCAGCACTATCCTGGCCCAATGGTTCTCGGCAATGGGTTACAAAGCCGTAGCCCAGCACTTCTTCCACTACGACTTGCTGCCTGTGCCCCTAGCTGTGGATGCCGGGCTGGGCGAGCTTGGCCGTCTCGGATATCTGATTGCCGACAAATTCGGTCCGCGCGTGCGGGTTTTTGCCACCACCACCGACATGCCCCTGGTGCCTGATAAGCCAATCTCTATCGGTGCAGACGGGTTTTGTAAAAGATGCAAGAAATGCGCGATATCCTGTCCGTCCCGATCTATCCCGGCCGGCGACAAAGTTGTGCACAATGGCGTCAACAAATGGAAGCTTGATGAGGAATCCTGCTATGAATTCTGGGGCAAGGCAGGCACCGACTGCGCTATCTGCATGGGCATTTGCCCCTTTGGCAGACCCGATACGCCCATGCACCGACTGGTCCGCTGGTTTGTCGCCCGCTCACCGGTGGCCCGAGCGGTCTTTCCCCACTTGGACAATATCATTTACGGGAAAAAATGGAGGCCAAAGCAAGTCTCACCTTGGCTGGACTATCCCAGAGCGTCAGATCTCCGTCCCGAAGTCTAGAAAAACCGCGGCAGAGAGCCGCGTCCGGAAGGGCGGGGGTGAATGGCGCGTCGTTTTGTGGGGGTGCAGGACGTATGCCCCCGCGTTTTTCAAAACGCGAAATGGGTTAAACCCATCTCGCTCTGAAGCCGCCGATGGCACGAAGCCTTCTTGACAGGCGAGTAACCCCAAAATAGACTGGGGACCAGCGATTCATCCTTCCTCGCCCATTTTCCAGAAAGAGACTTGAAGAGGTTCATGGATTGCTAAAGGACATAGAGAATTAGGATAAGTCTGAAATGAAAGGAGTTGGCCTGTAATTTGGTGCGATCTGCGGGTGAATGACTTTACCCGGCATGAAATGAGACCCAAGGGAACTTTCTGAGCAAGGCCTTAGTGCCGAGACGGAAATCCACCAAAAGAGGAGTAGAACATGGGAGAAACGTTTGTACACCCCTACATTCCGAATTCTGTGCCCGAGATCAAGAAGGCGTTGATGAGGGAGATCGGCATCAAAGACACGGAGGCGCTTTTTGCGGACCTCCCTGTTCGATCTGAATTATTCGAGCTCCCAGGCCCCATGACCGAGTACGAACTGCGAAGGCACATCGAAGGTATCCTATCAAGAAATCATGAACATATGCTGGTGTTTTGCGGAGCCGGTTGCTGGCCTCATTATGTGCCAGCTGTGGTTGATGAAATTATCAATCGAACAGAATTCAAAACAGCCTATCTCGGGCTGCCTGAACCCGAGAAGGGCAAAATGCAGGCCCTGTTCGAGTATCAGAGCCTCATAGCTGAACTCATCGACATGGACGTGGTCATCAACTCGGTCTATGACTGGGCTGCCGCGGCCGCCGAAGCCGCCAACATGGCACGAAGGCTGACAGGGCGCAATCAGATTCTGGTTCCCGCGAACATAAGTCCAGACAGGTTAGGCGTGATCAAGATGTACACCGAGTGGAGCGGGGCTCGGTTAGTTTCGGCAAGCTTTGACAGCAAGAGCGGGACTCTGGATCTGGAAGACTTAGAGCAGAAAATAACCCCTGACACGGCAGCCCTCTATGTTGAGAATCCAACTTACCTTGGTATTATTGAGGACCAGGTCGATGATCTGGCTCGCATGGCTCAAGGGGCAGGGGCGCTCTTCATCATCGGTGTGGATGCCTCGTCCCTGGGGATTTTGAGATCGCCGGGTGACTGTGGCGCCGACATCGTGGTGGGCGAGGCGCAGCCTTTGGGTTTGCATATGAATTTTGGTGGGAACTTTTTGGGGATATTCGGCTGCAAGGACGATCCGGAATATCTCGAACAACTCCCCGGCTACGTTGGGGCTGTGGCTCCTACGGTAGACGGGAAGGGGAGGGGGTATCTGGACACTTTGTGGGATCGTCGACATTTCTTTCACCAGCGCGAAAACGCCACCTCCTTGATCGGATCGTCGAGCAACCTCTGTGCCATCGGGGCAGCGGTCTATATGAGTCTGCTCGGCCCTCAAGGCATGCGCGATCTGGGGGAAACCATCACCCGTAAGGCAAACTACGCCATCAAGCGCATCGGGCAAATCGATGGGATTGAGGTGCCGGTTTTTAGCGGATCGCACTTCAAAGAATTCGTGGTCAATTTCGACGCACTCAAAACCGAGGTCTCCGCGGTGAATAAAACCCTTTTTCGGGACTATGCCATCGTGGGGGGAAAAGACCTGTCCAAGGAATACCCGGAACTTGGGCGGAGCGGTCTTTATTGCGTCACTGAGGCACATACCCTGGACGACATCGAACGACTTATCACTGCCTTAAGCGAGATTGCCAAAAGGAGGTCACTGTGATGTACCAGCAAGCAAGATATGATGAGCCTTGCATCTTTGAAATGGGTCGGCCAGGAACAAGGGGGCATCTGGTACCCCGTATTGAAGATAAAATCAGAGACACAATCGGCGAAGGTCGGTCCTTTGTCCCAAAAAATATGAGACGGAAACAACTCCCTGAGATCCCGGAGCTTTCGGAAGTAGAAGTGATGCGACACTATTTCCGCCTCTCCCAGGAGAGCACATGCGTTGACTCCGGTTTCAATGCTGAGGGAACCTGCGCCATGAAGTATAACCCAAAGATTAACGAAGCCCTTGCCGGATCGGCTAAGGTCGCTAATCTGCACCCTTTTCAGGATGAGGAGACGGTCCAGGGGATGCTGGAAATCCTCTACCGGGCGGGGGAGTGCTTCAAGGCGATCAGTGGTTTCGAGGCGGTGAGCTTTCAGCCGCCTTCGGGAACCATTTCAGAGTTTGCCGAATGTCTTATTATTGCCGCCTACCATAAACACCACGGAAACGACGGCAAAACCGACCTGATCGTCCCTTATACCTCCCACGGCACGAACGCTGTGGCTGCTAAGACCGCCGGCTTAAACGTGGTTACGATCGGCCAGACAGAGGACGGGAACCTGGATATGGCGGCCTTCAAAGCAGCAGTGTCCGATCGAACCGCCGGCATGATCCAGACCAATCCGACATCGCTGAGCATTTTTGATCCTAACATTTTGACCATGGCGGACATGATCCATGAGGCGGGAGGCATTTTCGCCTATGATGCGGCCAATACCAACTCGGTCATGGGCCGGGCTACACCGCGTGACCTGAAATTCGACCTGATTCACTACAACCTTCACAAAGCTTTCTCCAGTCCCCACGGCGGTTATGGCCCGGGGTGTGGTGTGGTGGTTGTCTCCAAAGAATTGGAGCCATACTTGCCTTCGCCGACCGTAGGGTTTGACGGGGAGCGTTACTTCCTGGATTTTGACAGGCCATTGAGCATCGGCCGGGTCAAACAGTTTTACGGCAATGTGCCCAATGTGATCAGAGCCTATGCCTGGATTTTGGCAATGGGCTCACAGGGCATCAGAACGGCCACAGACATCGCTGTCTTGAATAACAATTATCTTCTCAAGAAAATGAAAGAGATCCAGGGCATCACTGTCCCCATGGCGGAAGGCCGCTACCGCATGGAAGAGACGGTCTATAGCTTTGAGAAAATGCTCGACGAAACCGGAGTCGGGGCGCACCACTTCGTCCTTCGGGTAGCCGACTACGGCCCCAACAGCACATTCGCTCTAGGCTACCCGCCCTATATTGAGGAGCCCTGGGTGGTAGAGCCGACCGAGAGCATGGATAAAGACGAAATCGACAACTTCATTGACATTGTGCGGCGCGTGTCCGAAGAAGCGTATGCCAACCCTGAAACGATCCTCAAGGGTCCCCAGAAATGCTCAGTGGCGGAGATTGATATGGCGGCCTCTGAGGATCCCAAGACCATGGCCCTGACTTGGCGGATGTATCGAAAAAAGGGTTTCAAGTTCTAGATCCATGCGCTCTGATATGAACGCCGAGAAAAAGAGAGTAGGCCTCATCGTCAACCCGGTCGCCGGTATGGGCGGCCGGGTAGGACTCAAAGGAAGCGATGGGGAGGAGATCCTCCGCCGTGCCCGGGAATTGGGTGCCACCCCGACTGCACCAGACCGGGCTGTTGAGACACTCACCGGGCTTGTCTCTATCATTGATCAGATCGAATTGATCACCTATCCCGTGGAGATGGGTGAAGAGGAAGCCCGACAAGTCGGGTTCGAGCCGCACGTTACGGGCGAGATCGAACCGGGCCGGACCACGGCCGAGGATACCCGCCGGGCGGCCAGAGACATGGCTGACCAGGGATTGGACCTGCTCATGTTTGCCGGTGGTGACGGCACAGCCCGGGACATTTACGAGGCTTTAGGCCTGGGTGCCCCGGTTGTAGGAATCCCTGCTGGGGTAAAGATTCACTCCGGCGTCTTTGCCATCAACCCTTCCCAGGCAGCAACGCTTGCTTTGATGTTTTTGCGTGGTCGGGTCAAGGCGGTTAGAGAATGCGAAGTCATGGATATCGACGAGGAAGCCTTCCGCCAGGGCCGGATCTCAGCCCGTTTGTATGGCTACCTCAAGGTGCCGCTTGAACGTCGGCTGACTCAGGGCGCCAAAGCCGCCTCCGCCAGGGGGGAGCACGAAGATCTGGCCATGGAGGCGATCGCAGAGCAGATAGTGGAGGCCATGGAACCCGATTGGCTCTATATCATCGGTTCGGGCACAACGCCTCGAGCCGTCATGAAACGCCTTGGCCTGGAAAATACATTGCTGGGCATTGACGCGGTTCAGAACGGCAAATTGCTGGCGGTGGATTTGAATGAAGCTCAGCTGCTGCGCTTAATTAATGAGCGGAAGGCGAAGATCATCGTCACCCCAATTGGTGGGCAGGGATATATCTTTGGCCGAGGGAATCAACAATTGAGCCCAGAGGTTATCAAGAAGGTGGGCGTCGAAAATATCATCGTTGTGGCAACGTC
>JASFTV010000265.1:0-5276 GCA_050050615.1 Desulfobacteraceae bacterium | reverse complement strand
CGTTTTGAAAACTGGATTCCCGCTTTCGCGGGAATGACACTTC
Organism: Desulfobacteraceae bacterium; assembly: GCA_050050615.1. Lineage (GTDB taxonomy): Bacteria > Desulfobacterota > DSM-4660 > Desulfatiglandales > HGW-15 > JASFTV01. Next base: position 5,233 of record JASFTV010000265.1, on the reverse strand, counting down.
GGTGCGCATCGGGGACTTTTGCATGTAACACTTCACTTTTGCCGAAGTTATCGGACAGCCTCTTGAGGGGGATTTTAGTATCCATTTGAAATAGGCAAAACGTTAAATCATAGACCGCCGGGAAAACAAAAAAGCATCCCTTCTTCCCTTAGAGATGCTTTTCCATGCCTTCAGCGGGATCTGGTCTTACTCGGCTAAAGCATAGATCAACCTCCTCTCCGCACCAGAAAAGGTCGGGTCGCCTCAGCGTTCATGAAGGCATTGAAGCACCACAAGGGGCGTATCGAATCTATGAAACCGAAAGGCCTCATGGACTGATTCCAGTTTCTATGAGCTTCGGCTATGGGAATCACCCCCTTTTTCACCCCCATCCTCTCCATCAGACCAGCACAGGATCCCCATGGGGTGAGCTTCATCGCCCGTCGGCCTATGCCGCGCCTTAAGCGTTAAGGATACCAAATATATTGATTTTGCGCACCTTGTCAATAATATTTATTGGGTAGCAGAAGAAATTTTCGCCCTACTCGAACCTAAACGCTCAAGGGTGTGTTGCGGGTTGTCCGCCGAAGGGCTCATGTCGAGCTCCTTCACAAAAGGGTGAAGAAGCGGGTCCCCCCTTTATGAAACTTGTCTTTACCCATAAGTCCTTCGCTGGAGACCACGGGTAAAAAGAGGGTGTGGAGCATTCATTGGGGAACGGAGAACTTTTCTTACGTTCCGAGGCTCCCGGGCTGGTTTTTTCAGCCACTTATCTGCGGGGGAGTCTTGCCCTCTCCGAGGCGTAGGCTCTACGAGCCGGAGGCCCTCCGCATTCCCCTCGACAAGCTCGGGGCTGCGGTTTCCCCCGCTGATAAGTTGCGAAAAAACAGCGCCCTCCCACCAGTCACTTCAGAAAAGCCCTCCGGTCCCCAATGAAACGCTGGTGTCGCGTATAAAAGAGCACCGTAACCCACGGTGTCCGGCAGCAGATGTAAGATATTGGTCAGTTTCAAAAAGGGGGGAGAGAGGGCTAGGATGAGGGGGAGCTTGACTTGCGCCTGACAAGCTTAGCCACCGCCTCGACGTGGTAGGTGTGGGGGAACATATCCACCGGCTGAATCTCAACCACCTCGTAGTCCCGGCTCATCTGTCCCATATCCCTGGCCATGGTGGCGGGATTACAGGAGACGTAAACAACCTTCTCTGGGGCCAGCTCCATCACGCCGGCCAAAACATGCTTGTGCATCCCTGCCCGCGGAGGGTCGATAATCAAGACATCCGGTCTTATCGTCAAGGATCTGAGATTATCCCTGATATCCCCCAGGATGAACCGGCAATTGCGGATCCCGTTGGCCCTGCAATTGAGCTCTGCATCGTGAATCGCACTTTCCATGATCTCCATCCCAATGATCCCTTTTGCGTGACCTGCAAGGAAAATGGGGATAGTGGCTGTGCCGCTATAAAGATCAAGGACCGTTTCAGAGCCGTCGAGGCCGGCGTACTCCTCCACCTTTCTGTAGAGCTTTTCTGCACCAAGGGAATTGGTTTGGAAAAAGGAGTTGGCCGATATCTGGAAGCTGAAAGGTCCGATCCTGTCAAAAATCGTCCCGTTTCCTGAAAGGACGATCTCTCTCTCGCCCACCGCGATGGAGGCTTTCCTTGTGTTGATGTTGTTCACCACACTCTTTACATTATCGAATCGGCTGCAAAGAATCTCAGCCAAGGGCTCCACCGCACCCTGGTTGACTTCCGATGTAATGAGATTGACCATCCATTCATCGAAATGGGTCGCATGGCGAAGGGTCAGAAAACGCCAGAATCCCTGGTGGCTTTTGAGTCCATAGGCCGGAATGCCGGAATTTTTGGCATATCTCTTCACCTCCCGAAGGATCTGGTTGCCTCTTTCCTGCTGAAGAAGGCAGGCCTCAACATCCAGGACTTTGTGGAAAGTTCCTGGAATGTGAAGCCCGAGGGCGAATCCCTGTTCAGCATCCGTTTTATCCATCTCGTGTGAGAGGAACCAGCGCCTGTCGGAAAAGGAAAACTCCATTTTGTTCCGGTAGGCGAATTGTTTATCCGACGGGGTGGTGTCATGAACCGGAACACCTGAAAGCGATCCGATCCGGGAGACCGCCTCCTCCAGGAGTTTCTTCTTATACCTGAGCTGGCCTTTGTAGCGCACGTGCTGCCACTGGCATCCCCCGCAATATCCGCTGTAAGGGCACGAGGCCTCTACCCTGTCAGACGATGGTTCAAGAATTTCTTTGACCTTTGCTTCAGCATAATCTTTCTTTTTCCTGGTCACCTGGGCCGTGACCCTGTCTCCTGGTATGGCGCCCCTGACAAACAGGACGAGTCCGCCAAGACGAGCCACCCCCTGGCCGCCATAGGCAACCCTTTCAATCGTCAGTTCGACCATATCACCTTTGCGTGGGTTCATTTTGGATTAAACAGCCTGGAGTAATGGAGTCGTGGAGTACTGGAGTGATGGAGTATTGAAAGAGAGACCCAATATTCCATCATTCCACAATTCCATCACTCCATTCCTCCAATACTCCAACTCTTCTATCCAGTCTACGCAAAAAGGGGTGAAGATGCAAATCCGGGGCAATCGGGCACAATGATCGCCAAGAGGATTTGAGCAAATAGAACTGCTTGTTTTCGCCAAAAAAGCCCTTCTGGCAGTTCCCTCTCCCCTAGGAGGCTGTGCCGCAATACCTCAAAACCGTCATTCCGGACGAGCCAACCGAAGGTGGGCGAGATCCGGAATCCAGAAGATGCAAATGATATCAAAACATTCTGGATCCCGGCTCGCGTCCCGCTTGGCGGGACTTGGCCGGGATGACAGATTAAGACACAGCGTCTTAGGCGGGAGAGGGTCAGCCTACCGGTGCTGTGCATGGCAGAGAGGCGCGGGCCGCTCCGCAGCCCGTACCGTACTGGGACGGGCATGCGAGGCAGGCTGGGGTGAGGGGGATGAGAGGTGGATTCAACGAAGAATGCCTTCCCCCTTTCCTGACCAAGGCCGGGTTAGGGGGAAGGCATTTGAGAAAGGCGTGTTACTCAGTCTCCCACAATATGGGTGTTACGCCGCCCGGAGGTCCGGGAATGGAGGTAGAGCCTTCTTCTCCGGCACCCGTGACTGCACCGCCAGCGCTGACCACACCGGCTGCTTTTCCTTCCCTGGTAATGATCTTCACACCCGAAGGAATCGAGCTTCCACTCATGTAGCGATAGGTATCCGTGATATTTCTTACCTCACCCTCAGCGTTGTCATTACTTTCGTCGAAATTGAAGACAGAGGTGAGCCAAGAGTAGTCAAGCGCATAGATAAAGGCGTTGCCGGCCGGGTTACACGGATCGTCAAAGGTCGGTTGATAGCTCGTGAAGTAAACATTCTTGAAGAAGATGGACGGCTGGCTGAGGATCTTTTCGCCGGTGTGATCAAAGGGATCATCACTGCAATCTCCCTGCTTGTCAAGGATCCTGTAAAGGCCTTTTGCGGGGGGTGTCTGGGTGGTAAGAATATCCTCCAAGGCGTCTCGTATGAGATCATCATCCACTTCTGGCGTGACACCATCCCCATCGGCATCCGCATCCACGTCCAGTTCATTGCAGGTGACGTTTAGCAGATCCGTCTCGTCAGCCAAGGTGTCCTCATCAACAACCATATAAACGCGGTTGGAGATCATGGCGTACCTTGGATGAGCCCGGTCACCCGTACCAAAGTAGAGAATGGGCCCGGTCCACCAATCGTTGGCAAGGGATACATCCGGGGAGTAGAATACCTTTCTTCCGGCATCGGAGGTATTTAGACCGTGCGTCCCGGCAATGAAGGTGTCTGGATCGCCCGTAGCCAGGTTGGAACCGGGGTTGGCGGTGAAGATTCGCTTGACTGTCCATCGTGTGGACAATGCATCACTGTAGTCATGGGTCAAATCTGCAAAATAGTTGTACTTGATCTTCCAGATCTGACCATAAACATCCGCCGCATAGATGACGATGTCTCTCGAGGAATAGGGGATCAGGGAGATGTCAGCCGGAAAGCAGTATTTCATCTTGGCATACTTTTGATCGATGCCTGTGGTGACATCTTCAGACTCATCCTCATCCCCATCATCGTCACCGTAGGTGGCCTTGAAAAGGATATCCCCATTGCTGATGTCGACCACGAAGATGCCCCGTCCCATATTGTCCTTTCCGGGATTGTACTTGTCGTAACCTTCGGTTCCGCCTATGGTCGCTGAAAAGACTTCGTCACCCGAGTTGTAGAAACCGTTTCCGTTCTGGTCGTACCAGATCCCGTTATCATCCAGATCTTCAAACGGTTCGGGGAAGGCATCTTCAAGAGGATCGTAGCCACCGGCAAATATCACCACGTCCTTCACGTCCGTCCCTGTGTCTAGTTGGGTAAAGAAAGGCTTGCTCCAGCTGTAACCCAGTTCCTGGAAGCCGGTTGTTCCGCTCAGCTCAGGGGGTCCACCTTGTATGTGCCATTTCACGGCCCATGTGGTCGGGTCGGGTTGGGTAATATCCAGCGCCCAGTAGCTTCTGCCACCTCTTCTCTCACCAAAGACCAGGGTCTTTTCATAATAGTCTGAAACCTTGGTATCAGACCTGAACAGGTTGGGTGCACCGTCCACCATGAACACATGTTCCGTCGCATCGCCAAGGTCCTGAAGCTTTGGCAGCAGGTCGCTCGGGATGAAGGCAAAGACTTCGTCGCCAGCGGTGTAGGACGTTCCATCGATAGTCGCATCCGCGTCTGTAAAGAAATGGATCATACCGTCATTGGCGCCCACGGCGATGAAGCGGTATTCCAGGTTGCCGCTTGAATCCAGGTAGTCGATAATCTTCGGCTCTGAATGGATAATGTCTCCCAGGATCCAGTCTCTCTTGACCACAGGATCGGAGTCCACAGAGGATTTGGTATCGAAGCTATAACCATAGATCCAGTTGATAATCCTGTAGCGCATGAGATCGCTGGAAACCGCCAGGTCGTCATTGGTGATATTGGCGTGGATGAAGCGGGTCATGGATCCGTCTTTGTAGGTATAGATCTCGCGGAAGTCGTAATAAGGGCCGGAAGCCGGAACAAGAGTCGGATCGGACCCGGGCATGGCATCCTTCAGCATAGCGCCGACGCCGCCGCGATCCACGTGACCGCCGTCCGCTACGGTTGACCAGTAGGACATGGAAGACGCTTTGAAGTTGCCGTCACACTCGCCTGCGATATCGCCGTTTTGGTCCACAA
>JASFTV010000264.1:0-5308 GCA_050050615.1 Desulfobacteraceae bacterium | reverse complement strand
GTCCTGATCAAAGGCGTGATAGAAGCCGGAAGCCATGGTGATTGCCGCCCCCATGTCTAAACAGGTATCCACTACGCCCATATTGAGGCCCAAGGTGTAGCAGCCTATGTCCGAGGTAAATATCGCCTTTGGCTTGGTCTTCCTTATGGCAAAAAAGGCCGCCCTGTGCGGGCATCCAGGACACAATGTGGGCCGACGTGTAGGAAGCTGGAGGTTTTGGACCAGTTCCGTGGCTTCGAGATCGTCATCTTCCTGAAGAGGTTTCAGGCTCAATGCCTTAAGGACCGTGTTCAGCAGTTTGTGAATCACCTGAGGCACAAGCTCTCCTTCGGCCGGCACATGGCCTGAAAGTCGTCCAAGGACTTTGTGCCTGTCTCTGAGAAGATACTCAATGAGGGTATCCGTTTCTTCAATGATCAAAATCCTCTCACACGCAGATACGAAATCAGCGGCCATGCCCTCAGGGAAAGGAAAAGGCGTGCCTATCTTGAGTACAGGGATATCCTCAGTACGTCCCTCTTCAGATAATATGTCTCTGGTGACCGCATAAGGAACACCTCCTGCGATAATTCCGAGGGGATAGCTCCTGCCAGGTTCCAGATTGTGAAAGTTATACTTGGAAAGAGTCTCGAATCTTCTCCCAATCTCTTGCAGTTTTCTATTCAACTCCCCGTGGAGTATAAGACGGAAACGGGGCGTCGCAGCCCACCTAAGTGGGTCCTTCTCAAAAGAGCTCTTTTTTTCGTTACTCTCGATGGTATCGAAGGTGATGTTTTGTCGAGCGTGGCACACCCGGATAGCTGGTCTCAGGATCACGGGAATCCTGAACTCCTCCGAAATATGCATGGCAACGCCAACCATCTCTCTGGCCTCTTGAGGATTGGACGGATCCAGAACGGGGACCTTGGCAAGGCGGGCCATGAACCGGGTGTCCTGTTCCGTCTGGGAGGAGTGTGGACCGGGATCGTCACAGGAGATGATCACAAGTCCCCCCACTGTTCCCAGGTAGGCAGCACTCATTAAGGAGTCCGCAGCCACATTGAGTCCCACCTGCTTCATGCAGCAGGCGGCCCTCTTGCCAGTAATGGAGGCTGCAAAGGCATTATCTAAGGCCACCTTTTCATTGGTTGACCACTCTACGTAAGTATTGAGCTTTTCCGATTTGATCAGGCGAACCACTTCCGGCAGGATTTCTGAACTGGGGGTGCCGGGATAAGAGGTCACAACTTGACACCCAGACTCAAGAAGTCCTAGGGCGATAGCCCCATTTCCTAAAAGAATTTCCTGTCTCATGATATCTCTTCTTTCCGTTTTTTTTGCCTGTTCGATCAGCGCCACAAGCGTGATTATTTTTTTTCGGAGGTTTCTCAAACACCTTTTCCCAATCCTCTGGCTTGAGATCTTTCCTCACGAAGTCTTCTACCAGAAAATGGCTGAAGCAGCAATCAACAATTTTGAACAGGGCAGTCCCTTGTTTTCCATGCGGCAATAAGAAAAGCTAATCTGGTGGCCCAGTCTGGGACACCGGATCATATCATCTTCCCCCCGGGGTGTAATCTCTCTTTTCATGAGTCACTTTCGTCCAAGAATACCGGAGGCTGAAATGGTCGGCCTCCGTCTCGGTGCTTGGACTTGCAACGCATTTGGCTGCCCGGGTCTCCATCATGATACGGTGATAGGGGTTCTGGTTGTAGCTGATCTTGACCATGAAGACCTTAAATCCCAGTCCTTTTGGGAATAGCCCACCCGAGGTTGGTCCATCTGTTGTGCGAAGGGATGTTGATCGCTAGAATTTGGATGCGAGATCATGGATGTTCGGGTGCGTGTGCATTTTGTCTTTCAAAAGAGGGTGAAATGTTTTAGTATATATAGCACAAAAAGACCAAACCTTTATACCCTTAAGTCCTTGTCCTGGATAGGCGGGGCAATGCAGGGGAGTTAAGAAATGATAGAAAGAATGCGTAAAGATGCCAACGATCATCAGGAAAAATTATCCTATTACAAAGCCCTGCACGATATCGCCAACCAGATACACGCTGCAAAAGATATCAATGAAATCCTCATTAACCTCAAGGATGAAATGCTGAGTCTCTTTGATGCGGATCGAATTACCATCTACGTGGTGGATGGGAAAAGGAAAGAGATCTATTCACGGTTTAAGGCAGGAAATGACCCCGAAGAGATCCGGGTCCCAATCAATAACCAAAGCATCGCAGGGTATACAGCAAACAATGCACAAGTAACCAACATTGTGAATGCTTATGACGCCCATGAATTGCGCATGATTAACAAAGAACTCACCTTTGATAAAAGCTGGGATGAAAAATTCGGTTATGTGACGAAGCAGATCCTGACAGTTCCCATCTTCTACAAGAAATATGTCATAGGCGTCTTCCAGCTCATCAATAAGAAGAACGGCAAGAGATTTAGCTTGGAAGATCAACATTCCGCGACAGAGGTGGCCAATGTGTTGGGCATTGCCTTCTACAATCAGAAAAAGCTTTCTCAGCAACGTACAAAGCGAACCAAGTTCGATTACCTTATCAATAACAACGTCATAACAGAAAAGGAACTGGAGCGGGCGATCGCGATCGCTCGGGAGCAGAAAAAGCCTATCGAATCGATCTTCATAAAGGATATGAAGGTGAGGAAAGAGGAAGTCGGCCGGTCCATTGCTGAGTACTACAACTGTCAGTATGTCTCTTTTCAAAGCAACTATCCCATTCCCGGCGATCTCCTGGCCAAGTTGAAACAGGTCTACCTTAGAAAGAACCTTTGGGTCCCTCTGGCAAGAGAAGGCGGCAAGGTCAAAATCCTGATCGATAACCCGCAACGATTGGACAAGATTGATAGCGTGAAGTCCCTCATTCCAGCGGAGGAGTACGAGTTTGCCGTCGGCTTGAAGGAGGATATATTGCAGTTTTTGGACTATTTTTACGGGTCATCCAGGTTTGAGAATGGAGCGTCCATTGATGATATCATTGGCAGGCTGGATGCGGAGGAGGAGGATGAATTTGAGGGTGGCGCTGAAATGCTCACGGAAGATGATAGCGCCATCGTACAGCTCGTTAATAAGATCGTCAGGGATGGCTTTAGGAGGAATTGTTCAGATATCCATATTGAACCTTATCCAGGTAAAGAAGGGGCTGAAATTCGATTTAGAATTGATGGGGTATGCCACAAGTACCAGACTGTTCCCTACCATTACAGGCGCGCCTTGGCTTCCAGGATAAAGATTATGGCTGATTTGGACATTTCAGAACGCAGAAAGCCACAGGACGGCAAGATCAAATTCAAGCGGTTTGCTCCCCTCGATGTAGAACTGAGGGTTGCCACGGTTCCCACGGTGGGAGGGGAAGAGGATGTCGTTTTGCGCATTCTTAGCGCTGGCGAACCCATCCCGCTCGAGGCTGTGGGAATGAATGAAAGGAACTACAATCTGTTGTTGAATATGACCACCAAACCTTACGGTATTGTTCTGGCCGTGGGACCGACGGGGAGCGGTAAAACCACCACGCTTCATGCGATACTGGCACAGATCAACAAACCGGAGAGGAAGATATGGACGGCTGAAGACCCCGTGGAGATCACGCAGAGGGGATTGCGCCAGGTCCAGGTTCTCCCGAAAATAGGCTTTGGCTTTGCTTCGGCCATGCGTTCTTTCCTGCGCGCCGACCCGGATGTGATCATGGTGGGTGAAATGAGAGACCATGAGACCGCTTCTATCGGAATAGAGGCCTCCTTAACGGGCCACCTGGTCCTCAGTACGCTCCACACCAACAGTGCTCCAGAGACTATCATTAGACTGCTTGATATGGGCATGGACCCGTTCAACTTTGCCGATGCGCTTCTAGGCATCCTGGCACAACGCCTTGTAAGGACTTTGTGCAAGGACTGCAAGGAACCCTATCATCCGGGCCGTGAGGAGCATGAAGCCTTGGTTCGGGCCTATAGTGGGGATTTTGAGGCCTTGGGATTTCCCTATACAGATGACCTCGCCCTTCATAGGGCCAAAGGATGCGATAAATGCGCTAATACGGGCTACAGGGGCCGAACCGCCATCATGGAACTTCTAGATGGGACGGATGAGATGAAATCCCTTATTCAGAGCAAAGCGAGAATGGAAGATCTCAGAGAACAGGCCATGAAGGATGGGATGACAACGCTCATGCAGGATGGCATTCGAAAAATCTTCCTCGGACTGACGGATCTCCTGCAGGTACGTAGGGTTTGTATCAGATAGGTGCGGTGTGACCTACATCCTCTTTACAGTGTGCACCTCGACGAATTGTGCCTGGAAAAAATCTTTTGTGAAATCGAGCACTTGATCAGAGTTGTATGGCTTGCAGCTAAATATGTCAATATATGCGGCGTTGGTAAGGTTGGCAAAATGCCCTGAAATAAGAGAAGTTTCTATAAGCTGAATCATCGAATATCCTGCCACACGTTCTTCTTGGCCAAAATGGACGACTTGGCATTCTCCGAAAGGTTTCATATCAATCAGCTCAAGGAGTTCCTTCACATACCGTTTTATCTGCTCCGGGTCCCGAATCGTCTCGGGATTGCATTCGTAAAGATCGAGACTGGTTAACACTCCCCAAGGGGCGGCATCTTCTTTGAGCGCAAGTCTTGAAGTCATTTCTACCTCCCCTCCTTTCCGGGCCGGAATACACGGATTGTCTAGCCGGCTCCTATGATTAGCGTTTTAATTAAGACCTTTTTAGAAATTGTCAACAGAAAACCCAGAAACAAAATTTTTGTTTTATAATACAAAAAATCCATGGATACAATAAAAACTATGGGTTTGCAGCTCTTTTTCCAGACCTCACGCTTTCCCACACGAGCCGGAAAAGCCTATGACAAAACTCGGAAATACGCCGAAATAGTCGCAAAGATTTAGGGCGGGAGCAAAAAATCGAATCCTCTGAAACGAAAACCGGTTGTCGAACGGACCCCCTTGGCTCGGCTCGGCACCTTGATTTTTCTGTAATACTTTGGCTTTTTGAAATAGATGGCTGATTGCATTGGTCGCGGGGCTCACGGGTGTCCAAAATAAATCAAAATCCAAGGTTTCCACCAAAATAAGCGCCTGTTTTTGCACGATGCCGCATGCTGGCCGGAATTCAGGTTCCCCTCCTCGCCTGAGCAGAGGGTCATGGGGATCTCTTTCTAAAAACGAAAAAGTCGGTGCCCGGGAGCCAGCATTTGGTCACCTGTAAGGCCCCGCAGGGGCGGGACAGGCGGGCGGCGCGCGTCGCTGGATAGGTCGCGGGAGAGAGGTATTGGGCCTCAGCCACGCGAAGTCTCC
>JASFTV010000263.1:0-5315 GCA_050050615.1 Desulfobacteraceae bacterium | reverse complement strand
TCACCGGGCAGCGACTTTTCGTTTTTGAAAAGAGACCCCCATGGCTCGCGACTCGGTGCTCATGGGAACCTGAATTTTGGGCACCGTAGGGCATCTCATAAATACAGGCACTTAGCTCGTTTAGAAGCCTGTTTTCGATTTATTTTGGACAGTAGTGAAAGATCATAATCGGTTATTCATTCTGTGTCAGCCGCCTTATGGGCAGCACAAGAAAGTCCTTTTGATTTTCGACGAGGTAAATGTAATCATCATTGCTGAAAATGTTGTCGTCCGAGCGAAACTCCAGCAAAAGGGGGATAAGCCGTTGTGCGGGCTGATTGAGGTCTACGAGCAGATCGCCGGGTCGACAGAGGTAATCGGTGGTACGTTCCTGAAAAGAGTACTCCAACCTCCCTTTCCCAAGTCTTCCCATTGCAGATCCCCGATCATTGACCCGTCTCCTGGGAACAACAGCCTCAGTGATCCGTTCCAGTCTTCTGTATCTTATGTGGTGGCGGGTAAGGATATCTTGCATCAGCCTCTGATGGCCGTTGATGACATAAGAGTGTGATAAGGCCAGAGGAGTGCCGGATTCAACAGCGCCCAGATACCGGAATGTGCGTCTTGTGGGCCTTCCGCTATCGATCCTTCGAAGGGGCAGCTTAATCTCCAGAGCATTTGGATCGGCAAAATACCCGAAAGACAGGTACAGGGGCTCATTGTCTTTAGGGTTTTTCCATCCCCACCGAGCGTTCCGGGACAAGGTCATAATCTCGTAGCGTCGGGCTCCGGAGCATTCAAGAAAGGTTTTGATGGAGAGATATTGCTTGGACACCCGGGCACGGATGTTTCGGGGTGTGGGATAGGTGCCGGTGGATGGATCGAATCTGTTTTCTAGAAGAAAAGAGAAAGCACCCATTATTCCGGCCCTATTTCGCAGAAGTTCCAATGAAAGGCTGCCATGGGCGACAGGCTCATGGATGCTCCCGATTTCTTTGATATACCTTTGGGCGGCAAGTCCGCGGGCATTCACCTGTCGGAGGATTTCCGGGAGGAGTTCCATGAAGCTGTAATGGCGAATGTCTCGATTCACGTTCGGATTGTTGGCTGCTTCGAACTGCGCCTCAAACTCCGTAAGATAGCCCTGTGCGCCCAAAGATTTTTTCTTGAGTGCCGCCGATTCATGAACATCCAGGACAACATGCGGTTTCCATCGGTGTAGCGCATTGAGGATCCCCCTGGATTCCGGCTCGGAGAGGATCGTGTAGTTCCTGTTGAGGTTGACGCCGTTGCCGTTGCGCCGGCGTTTCAGGTTTCTTCCGTCAGGATTGGCGTTGGGAATGAAGAGAAAATGCATGTCTTCGATGTGCGAGAGCCTGTTCCCCTCCAGTATGTCCCTCGCTACAAGGAGGAGTGCTTCCGCCCCTGAGGTTTCCTTCCCGTGTTGGGATCCAACAAGCATAACGGTCAACTTGTCCTCGCCTCCTTTGCCCCCTCTGATCCAATCCCTGTCAGAGGAAACCAGAAGCGCCTCTACAGGGTTTCCAAGAGCGGAGACGGCAATGGTCACCTTTTCCGCGGACGGATGCCTGTCGGAAAGCATAGAAAGAAAGGCTGAAATACCGGAAGAGCTGCTTGGCCTCGTGTACGCGCTCCGCTCCAAGGTTGTCTGTATTGCCGCGCTTTCATGGACACCGCCTGCAAGGTGAAGCATCACAAAAAACAAGAACCCCACCGTCTTTCTTAGGAAAACTTTTTTGTGCCCCACCATGATTTTTTGGTCCCTCGATTCATGAATTCGATCATGTATTCATATGCTTAGGGCTAAGTTCCGCCCTTGGTGATTCACCCCCTTGGGTTTGGGGCTAGGGTCTGAGAGGCGCCGACTGGAGTGAGCGATTGTACGGGTCACACTCACGGGAGATCGTATTTGCGAAGCTAAGCAAGTGGGCGTCGAGAGAGGAGCTTCAATAGGAATCGGAGATACGAAAAAAAGACAAAAATGAGTCCCTTATTTCCGCGAATATAGGGATTTTTTCGGGTGTATAAATGGCAAAAAGGCCTTGAGACGTACTGGTGCCCCCTTCGTGCCCATAAATCCAATCGATTCACGGGAAAATCCTATGACTGGACGGACACACCCGAAAGGCGTATGAATAATCCGTTGAACCTGGCCTTCGCGGCCTCCGCTGGCCTTGGCACCGATCACCTCGGCGTCATCGATTATTTTTGCCACATCAAGGGCAGGCTGGAGACCCATGCCTGGTAGGTTCGCATGGCTTTGGTCCTGCCCTGCCTCAACACGGAACCGCACGACCCCCGGGGTCCTGGAACACATCCTGGAGGAGGACAACCGGTAGGTTGCTTTTCGCTTAGCGGACTGAAAAAAAGGAATTTAGAAATTTTCAGATGTTGATCACCTTGTCGGCGAGTTGCATGGCCGTCACGATGTCCAGCATGTTGGTCGTTTCGCCTACCTCTTTCTTATCCAGCAGGTTGAAATGGTTGAGACAGGTCCCGCAGACCAAAATGGTCAGCCCCTCTCTTTCGTAATTCTGAAGAACCTGTAAAAGCTCTGAGCCCGCGATAGTTAGCTTAACCCCGTTGTTCACAAAGACCAGGCGCCACAGTTCGTCCCCCATCTCTTTTAGCGTCTTTATGAAATTGATCATCAGTTTCTGACCCAGTTCGTCATCTCCATGGCCCATGTGATCTGTGGCAATCATCACCATGATCTTCTTTTTTTCGGGCTCCGGCTGTTCAGTCGCGAATATTTCACAGGATACGGTTTCTCGATCCCGTTTGCCAATGACGTGAAAATTCCCGCTTTCTGTTTCCACGGAAGTTTCGAAATTTTGGGATTGTAGAAAGCGGGAGACATTCTCCTTTGCCGCCTCATTATCCACGGTCACCCTGACGAAGTTTGGCTGCTCCTGTTCCAAGGCCTGCTTTGTCTGTAGGACCGGGGCAGGGCAGGCCAGCCCACGGCAATCCAGTTCTTTCTCCATTTTCTTGTTCCTTTCCTTTCTAGTATTTCACCACTGAGGCGCATAGCTCATAGGGCTAAACGGTTACGGTCTTTCTCTGTGCTGTTTGTGTCTCTGGTGATTCTTATCTTAGGATGATTCTTTCTTTTGGTTCGGCGATCACCTCGCCCACGATGGACGCGTCTTCAATGCCTTTCGCCTTCAATGCGGCCAGCAGATCATTGGCGCTGGTCCTGTCCACGCAGATCAGCAGTCCGCCGGATGTCTGGGGATCAAAGAGAACATCCTGTAAAAGTGGGTCTATGGAAGGGGCAAAATCCATAAAGCTCTGGCGAAACTCACGGTTCTTGTAAGCGCCTGCTGGCAAAAGCCCCATTCGGGCAAAATCCAGGACCTCAGAAAGGATGGGCACTCCTTGCACTTTGATTTCAAATCCTAATCCTGAATCTTCTACCATCTCCGCGAGGTGTCCCAGAAATCCGAAGCCTGTAATGTCCGTGCAGGCATGTACAGGGAACTTCGCCATGATCCCGGCCGCATCTCTATTGAGAGTGGCCATGACACGGGTTACCGTATCGATGATTTTGGGAGATGCCAGCCCTCCCTTGATGGCGGTATTGAGAATACCTGTACCAAGCGGTTTGGTGAGGATGAGACGGTCTCCGACTTTGAAATTCTTTTTCGTGAGGACACGATCCGGGTGGATGAAGCCGGTCACAGACAGGCCGTACTTGAGTTCGCTGTCCTCGACGCTGTGCCCACCAACCAACACAACATCAGCCTCGTTCATCTTGTCCAGCCCACCCTGTATGATTTGCCGGAGGATGGACATATCCATCTCTTTCACCGGGAAGGCGATCAGGTTCATGGCCGTCTTGGGAATGCCGCCCATGGCATAGATGTCGCTCAGGGCGTTGGCTGCGGCGATCTGACCAAACCAGTAAGGGTCGTCCACAATGGGAGTGAAAAAATCCACGGTCTGGATAATCGCGAGTTCGTTAGAGATCCTGTAAACGCCGGCATCATCCGCCCGATCCAGCCCTACGATGAGATTCGGATCCGTTGGGAATTCAAGACCACAGAGCGCCCGATCCAGGTCCCCTGGAGGCAGTTTAGAGGCTCACCCTGAACCCTTAACCGTCTGCGTAAGCCGTGGCCCTTTCTGATCAGTCATCCTATGTCTCCCTAAACGAATAACCTAAAATCAGGACACCATTCATTCAGAATAAATTGCTATGACCAATTTGGCAAACAGGAAATTCCGATTACAAAACACCCTATCCAAGGAAATCCCTATCTCACCTAAGGGGCTTATCTGCTATGGTTGGAGTGTGGAAACAGATAGCGTGGGGGCTCGGGGCAAGGGGGCAAATCCATCATTTGCCTTTTTTCTCTTGTTTCGACGTTGCGAGAAGAAAGTCAAGAAGCGCCTCACATAGCGGAGAAGCGATCCGCCTCTTGTCTCTGATTAGATAGAAACTGCGCCACATGGGAAGGCCTTTCACTTTGAGTGCTTTGAGAATCCCGGTTTTCAGTTCCGTATCCAGGGCCCGTGATGAAAGTATGGATACGCCAAAACCCGCCTTGATCCCTTCTTTGACCGCTGTTGAGCTACCTAGTCGGGCCACCACACGAAAGGAATCAATCCCTTTTGATTGAAGATAGTCCTCCATGATCCTAAGTGTCCCAGAACCTCTTTCTCTCAGAATAAAAGGCTCTCCGGAAAGCTCCTCGAGCGACACGTACCGCTTACTGGCCCATCGGTGCTTAGCGGGGATGGCCAGAACAAGTTCGTCTTTCCACAGTTCATGGCTTACGAGACTCCTGTGGCTGCTCTTGGAGCCAACGACGCCCAGCTCAAAATCACCCTGTAGAATGCAGGTTTCGATTTCCTCCGTGTCGGCAACGGTCAGCGTCATGGTGACCAAAGGATATTGTTCGCGAAAGAGTCCAATGACCTTGGGAATAATATATTCTCCGGGGATCGTGCTTGCGCCAATACGGATTTCCCCCCGTTTCATGCCAAGAAAGTCCTGCATTTCAAGAAAAGCGGTCCTTTTCATCTCAAGGAGCAAAAGAGCATGTTTGTAAAGGAGTTCACCAGCCTTGGTCGGGACGACGCGCCTACCCAGACGATCGAGCAGTTTGGTTCCCACCATGCTTTCTAGATTGGCTATTCTTTCGCTGACAGAGGCCTGGGCGAGAAACACGGCCTCCGCAGCTTTTGAAAAACTGCCCAGGTCGACCACCTTTTGAAAAACTTCCAGGTGGCGCAGATCGAAGTCAATGCTAGATGGGGCTTTGATGACACTCTTTTTCATGGCTCGATTGTCAATTCGGTGCTATGAA
>JASFTV010000262.1:0-5348 GCA_050050615.1 Desulfobacteraceae bacterium | reverse complement strand
CCTGACCGACCTCAACAAAACCTACACCGTGAGGAGAGACGGAAGGGTAGAAGAAGTCACCCTCTACGAAAACTCGAGTGTTGGCCGCGTCGTTGAGAACATGCGGGGGATAATAAAGAAAAGCACGGACTCGTAGGCAAAGATCTTAACATTTATCCGCCCAGCCAGCCTATAGATATCGCCTTGAGGAGAGAGGCCATCCTGAGCAGACGCCTCGTCCGTCCTCCGCAGTAGCTTGCTACGGAGGATGGATCGGTTTGAGGCGAAGCTTCGTTAATATTGTGTATCGCAAATAACCTGACAGCCTTCAATCGCAGCGGGGGCCGTCATGGTCATTTGGATAAGTTGTTTGTATTAAAACAGACTAGTTGATCTCCAGCCCCCTTATCAATTGAATCCCGCCCATCAAATCCCTCCGATCCACTTTAGAATGAACCTCTAGAACTCTAATGGGAGATGATTTCAACAAGGGCCAGAGCTCTTCATAATTCACTTCCCCCTGCCCCGGCGCCAGGTGGTCATCCAGCCCTTTTGCATCGTGGATATGGACGCCTATCAGCATATCCCCATAGGCTTGCAGAAACTCTTTCTGGGCTGCAAGGCCCATTTTTTCCTGCACGTGGGCATGCCCGATGTCGTGCCAGTAACGAACCTGTCCGCCTTGAAATGACCTCAAAATGATTCCGGTCTCCCGCAAATCAGGGATTTCATGAAAATAGTATCTATTCTCAATCCCTAGAAACAAGCCCCTTTTCTCCGCCTCCCGATTTAGTTTTTCAAGACTAAGAAGAACCGCATCCAAATGCTTTTTGTGGGCTCTTTCTCTTGCCCGCCTTTGTTCACCATGAATGGTCCGCAAATGACTAATGTTTATATGATCACCGTTGTTGGAGTCCTGAACGCTGGGACAGGATTCTGGCATTTCCACACGACCCAGGTGGAGGATCACAACCCCTGCACCAAGTTCCTCAGCGTGGTCCATGGTCCGGATGGTATACCTTACTGCCCTTTTTCGCTCCTCTTCCTCAGTGGCGGAGAGCAAGAATAGGTCCCCCCCGCCTTCTCTGTCTTCAGGTTTCGGGAAAAAATTGTGCATGCTGAGGACCTTCACTTCCCTGTTCAGGTGGGGCTTCATCTGCTGGTAAAGGGCCTGGGAGATCCTGTACTCCAGCTCTATGCCTTGGAGACCCAGGGCAAGGATATCTCGGATGATCTCATCGCCGGAACCCTCCTTCTGATGCCACCAACAGGTGGAGATCCCTAACACGAATGCCCTTTCTGAAAAACGAGAACCTCATAGAAGCCGGGTCGTCGATCTTTTAGGCGATCATTCTGTTCCGTAACCTTCTTGTTGCGCGCTTGAGCCACATCAATATTGACAACTTCGACCCCTGTTTTTTCCTCGCCTAGACTCGCTAGAACCCCTCCCGCGTTATCCAGGATCTGGCTCCTGCCTGTGAATACTAACGGTTTCTTCCCGCCCCTTGCCTCGGTGCCTGTTCGGTTTGCTGTGGCTGAAAATACACCGTTTTCCAGGGAACGGGTGACCATGGCCTGCTGGCAGTGGGGAAGGACGAGATTCGCCGGGTGACAGATAATATCAGCACCGAGAAGGGCCAGAGCCCTGGCCGACTCCGGAAACAACCAGTCAAAACAGACCATGACACCGATACGGACCGGTCCCAGATCGAAGACCTGAAAGCCCGTATCGCCGGGGTCAAAATGATACTTTTCTTCCGCAAAAAGGTGAACCTTTCGGTACGTCCCCACGAACCCGTTCGGGCCTGTCACCGCGGCGGAATTATAGACCTTTTGGCCGTCCTTTTCAGCCATCCCGAAAACCAGAAACATACCCTGAGTTTTGGAAAGCGCTATCAAGGCTTGGCAAGTCTTGCCTGAAGGTATCTCTTCGGCAAGGCTTTCAACCTCTTCTCTCGATACAAACTGATAACCGGTGTTGAAGAGTTCCGGCAAGACCATCAGATCGGCCTCGCTCTCCTTGAGGTCCTCGATGGCTTGCCCCACATTCTCCTGGACCGCCCCAAAGCGCGGCTGACTTTGATAGATTCCGATGCGCATGGTTCACCTCAACAAAAATTGGCGTGGTGGAGTAGCCGACTTTGCCATAGCCGCTATGGCGACAGCACGTAGGCTCTAGCTGCGAAGGCTTAGCTGGAGTAATGGAGTAATGGAGAACTGCATCCCCTCACACCGGATCAAGTCCGGGGCAGGCTCTCCCCCTCCCCTCTATCCCCTCCCGCCAGGGGAGGGGAAGTTATTTCTCAAACAGCCTTAAGAAGAAAAGTAACTAGAACAAGTCGTCGTCCAGGTCGCCGCCCCCTGGCATCTCACCATACTCTTGGAGGTACTTCTGAATCAGTTCACTCTCACGTTGCGAATACATCTTATTCTCTTCAAATTTAAACCAGACCGCCCTCTCGTTCTCATCCAAGGCCAGCAAGAGCTCCTGCCGGAGGTTGGCCGTCCCTTTGATGGCCAAAACGTTATGGTCCTCATCATAGAGCTGAAACACGCCCTCTTCTTCTGAAACCTGATTAATACTTTCCTCGTTAAAGGCCAGCCTTCTTTGAGGTGGCGAAGGATTGCATCCCATATGAAGGCGTAAGTCGCATTGCAGGCAGCGCTTCGCCTCTTTCACTGCCTGCTCATCTCCATAACCCAGCGCGACCTCTTGGAAACCTTGATGTCTCACCTCCTGTTCGAGTTCGGGTACCTTTTGACGGGACCATGAAGCGAATTCCTCATCGCGGCCTAAATACGGGTTCGGTGCGCCTCTTTCAAAAAGGACTTCTTCAATGTCACCCGTACCTCCCAAGGTTTTGTCAATGGACGATGCCGCCTTCCGGGCCGCTGAAATAGCATGGACAATGGCGCCAGGCGCTGCTGCCACATCCCCACCAGCATAAACGCCCTTCATACCCGTCTCAAGGGTTGCCTCGTCAGCCACAATGAGACCTCCCTTCACGGAGATCTCACCATCACCCTCTAGAAACGACAGGTCAGAGGCTTGACCGATTGCCAAGATCACCTGGTCGCCTTCGATCTTCTCCTTTGTGTCATCAAATTTGGGGTTGAAAACACCTTGATCATCGAACACAGAAACACAATGAACCAGTTCTATGCCCTTGATCCGACCATCTTGGCTCAGGATCCTGTGCGGTCCCCAGGAAGTCATCAATTGGACGCCTTCTGAAAGGGCTCCTTCGATCTGCCATTCATGAGCAGGCATCTCCTCCCGCTTCTCGAGGCAGACCATGGTCACATCGCTCGCCCCAGATCTCAGGGCGGTAAGAGCCGCATCTACGGCCACGTTGCCCGCACCGATAACAATGACCCGATCTCTAAGATGAACATCTTCTCCTTCAGCCACCTGGGCAAGAAAGTCGACACCCCACAACACATCGGGCAAATCCGATCCTTCCAGCGAGATGCGTCGGCTCAATTGCGCGCCAACGGCCAGGAAAACGGCGTCATAACCATCGCCACGGAGGTGCTCCAGCGTGAAATCCGCCCCCAACTTCTGGTTGGGTCTGAAATCCACGCCAAGCCTCAGGATTTCACCAATCTCACGGTCCAGCAAATCGTGAGGGAGACGATATCGGGGAATGCCGTATCGCATCATGCCGCCGGTCTTGCTTCGCCCTTCATAAACCGTGACCCCATGACCCTGCTTCCGAAGGTAGAAGGCGGCAGCCAGTCCCGCAGGCCCGGCCCCCACGACCGCCACCTTCTTGCCGGTATCCGGTTCGAGTTTGCTCTTTGTCTTCCACAGGCCTTGATCCCCGTCCGCAGCATATCTCTTTAGTGCGCAGATAGAGACAGGCTCGTTCACCTCGCCTCTGCGGCATGCCTCTTCGCAGGGATGAATGCATACCCTGCCCAAGACACCTGGAAAGGGCACCTTCTCCCTGATGACGACATTCGCCTCATCCCTTTTTCCTGTAGCAATCAGTCTCAAATAGCCGGGGATATCAATGTGGGCAGGACAGGCCTCCATGCAAGGGACGAGATCCTGCTCTTTTTTGCCGGCTCGTGCCGACTTGTCCGTCAGGGCGCCCGTGGGGCACACCTCGACACAGGCTGTACAAAACTTACAGCCTGACGCTTCCAACGTCGGTGCAAGCGAGCCAACCTGGACCCGGCCTTCCGCATCATACACAAAGCCGATGGCCTCAATTCCCCGGAGATCCCGGCAGGCGCGAACGCATCGGGTACAACCAACGCAGAGGTTGTAGTCCCTGATGAACAGGGGGTCGCCTTGCAGGATGGGGAAATCCGTGGGCAACCACTTGGGTGTGCTGGGAGAAATCCCGATGTAGTTGGCCACGTCCTGGAGTTCGCAGTGGCCAAACTGGGGGCAGCATCTTTCGTTCTCCGGCACATTGGAGGAACACTGCGTTCGAGGACACCCTTCCTGCTGCGCACAAATCAGGCAGGCATGGCTGTGCCGGGCCAGGATGGGAATCAGGTTCTCCTGCCTCTTCTCCTTGATACGTTGGTTTTCAGTGACCACCACCATGCCCGGCTTGACTTCCGCGGCACAAGAACCTACAAGATCCGGCTCCCCTTCGACCTCGACCACGCAAAGGCCGCAGTCTTTTCCGGGCTCATCGAGCATGGCATTTTCTATTTCGCGCTCACCCTGGTACACCGCCTGTGCTGTCTGGCTTCCTTCGGCCGGTGGCAGATCCGGGTGATAGCAGAGGGTGGGGATATAGATCCCCGCCGTTCTTGCCGCCTCGAGAATAGAGACCCCGGCCGCAGCCTCTATGTCTTGGCCGTTGATGGTCAGGATAACTCGGTGCATAAATTCAGTCCTCAGGATTTATAGATCCTTGTTTGTGCCTTTTTGTTCCCCTCGTCGCCATTTGTCATTCGTCATTGGTCATTTGTCACTGGATCCCCGCTTGCGCGGGGGTGACATTATGGAAAAATCGAATGATGGAATAAAATCGTGAAACGATTTTATCTTACGATTTTATCTTACCAAGAATGGGAAATGGCCCCCGCTTTGCACGCCTCCACACAGGGAAGGGGCGGCCTGTCCAAAGTAGGCTTGCAGGGATTACACTCATATTTTAGCTTCTTTTTCTTTTCGGCCACCACCATGGCCACCGGCTCATCCCGCAGAGGGTCGTTGGGATCCTCGTCCACCACGACAAAAATGTCGGCCGGGCATACGGTGACACAATCCCCACAGCCGTTGCACAGGTCTGTATCGATGGTGATGAAAAAGTCACCGGAGGCGTCCTTATAACCATAATTTGCTAACATCCATCAACCCCCCAGGGCTACTTCTTGCGCCCCTTCCCTCTCTGGCAAAGGGC
>JASFTV010000261.1:0-5377 GCA_050050615.1 Desulfobacteraceae bacterium | reverse complement strand
GCTAGATACCGGATTCTCTTATTTGCGCGACTTGATGCCAGTGCCATATCCCAGAAACACCTTTAAATTTGAATTCCCCGCTGCTTGTCGGAACGAAGTGGACTTGCCTGCGGGAGGCAGGGATCCCGTCTTTGCGGGGCCACGGGATACATTCAAATTAGAAATTAATATCCTTAATTAAGGCGAAAATGCGGTGTTTTGTGCGCTCAGAAGAGCTATTCGCTTTCAGCTTTAAGCTTTGAGCTTTCAGCTTCTCTATGTTTGGCCTTTCGCCATGGGAGCGATAACGTCGCGTTAGATAAAATCGTGTAACGATTTTATTTCGACATGCCAGATGTTAGATTTGGCTGGTGAGGGCTTGAAACGCCTGGGGAAAGTCTAACCGCACTGGGTAAAACCACAGAAGTGGCAGGTCATACATCCCTCTTCGAAGCTGATCGTCTGTCCGCATTCCGGACAGGTCTCACCCAGGAGGCTGTGTTCATGCTTGTGGCGGTGAACGTGCTTATCCTTGAGATATCTTTTTTCCAGGACACGACTGATGGCATCCGGTATGGAAAGGATGAGGCCATCCTTCTGAAACACGGGATGCTCTCCACAGATGCCTTTCAGTTGTTCCACGATTTTGTCCACGGGTACGCCTGAGCGCAGAGCAAGGGAGACCAAGCGACCGATCGCCTCGGTCTTCGCCATGGTAGACTTCCCGGACTTACCAATCGTTGCAAAAATCTCGAATGGTTTGCCTTCATACTCTGTGACCGTAACGTAGAGGTTGCCCATGCCCGTGACCACCTTGGTCGTGAAACCATCCAATGTCTCCGGGCGGTCTCTTACATCGATCAGAAGAGGGGTAATCTCTTTTCCTGCTTCATCAACGCTTAAGACCTGATTCTCCTTGCTCCCATCGCGATAGATCGTGACACCCTTACATCCCAGCTCATAGGCCAGGTTATAGACCATTAAGACATCCTCCACCGTTGCATCCCGAGGCAGGTTGACCGTTTTTGAAACCGCATTGTCCGTATGCTTCTGGAAAGCGGCCTGCATCCGTACATGCCATTCAGGTGTCACATCATGGGCTGTTACAAAAACCTCCTTCACATCTTCCGGGACACCCTCCATCTCCATGATGCTCCCGGCGTGGGCTATGGTATCCATGAGTTCCGGGGAATAGAACCCTCTGTCCCGAGCAACTTTTTCAAAATAAGGATTTGTCTCCACCAGTTCATCGTTTTCCATCACCCGCCTGACAAAACTGATGGCAAACAAAGGTTCAATGCCGCTCGAGCATTCGGCGATAATGCTCAAGGTCCCTGTAGGGGCAATGGTCGTGATTGTGGCATTTCTGAAACGAGAGTTATCCATCTGCCTATAAATACTCTTGTCATAATTTTCAAAAACACCCCTTTCCTCGGCCAGACGCCTTGAAGCCTGACGCGATTCCCTCTGGATGAATCCCATCACCCTCTCCGCCACATCAAGGGCCCTATCGGAATTGTATGGAATCTCCAATTGGTACAGCATGTCCGCAAAACCCATCACGCCCAGGCCGATCTTACGATTGCCTCTAGCCATTCGCTCTATTTCCGGGAGGGGGTATTTGGACATATCAATCACGTCATCCAGAAACCGGACAGCCGTCCAGATAATCCCCTTCAGCCCGCTATAGTCAACGGAGGGCACGCCGTCTCTCTCACTCACAAACTTGGCAAGGTTGATGGAACCCAAGTTGCACGCTTCCATGGGAAGGAGAGGTTGTTCCCCGCATGGGTTCGTACTCTCAATCTCACCAAGACTGGGCGTGGGATTATCGCGGTTGACCCTGTCCAGGAAGATCACCCCGGGATCACCATTCTCCCAAGCATGGTACACCAGAGCATGATATACATCCATCGCATCCAGCTCCCGTACCTTTAGATGTTCCCTGGGATCAATGAGGTCGTAAGTCCTCTGTTCCTTCATCGCCTTCATAAAGGCGTCCGTCACACCGACGGAGATGTTAAAATTATTCAGCTTCCGGTTAATTTTCTTGCAGTTGATGAATTCCGTAATATCGGGATGATCCACCCTCAGGACGGCCATATTGGCCCCTCTCCGGGTGCCCCCCTGTTTGACCTGCTCAGTGGCAGTATTGAATATCTTCATGAAAGAGACTGGGCCAGAGGCGATACCTCCTGTCGTCCCCACCTTGCTGTTCTTTGGCCTCAGCCGGGAAAAGGAAAAGCCTGTGCCTCCCCCGGATTTATGGATCAGGGCTGCATTTTTCAGGGCGTCAAAGATGCCTTCCATGCTGTCCTCAACGGGAAGGACAAAGCAGGCGGCCAGTTGACCCAGTTCTCGCCCGGCATTCATCAGGGTCGGGGAGTTTGGGAGGAACTTGAACTCTGTCATCATCCGGTAGAAACGTTCCGCCATCAATTTCACGTGGCTCTGTTCACCGTACGCTTTCTCCGCCTTGGCGATATGCTCTGCAACCCTTCTGAACATCTGCTCAGGGGTTTCTTGAACCTTTCCACTGGCGTCCTTCTTCAGGTATCTTCTCTCAAGCACGGTTTTGGCGTTCTGCGAGAGGACCAGCCCCTCTTTCTTGATGAACATGGAACTGTCCAGCTTCACAGGGTCAGTCTTCGTAATTCCATATTCCCGCAGTTTATCTTCCACAATCTTTTCAAGGAGGGGAATGGTGATCCGTTGGAGCTCCATTTTGGCGATCTCTTCCCTGAGAGATCGGCTGATGTCCATGGCTTGATCCGTGTTGATGGGGTTCATTCTGGTCAGAAAATCGGAGAATCGGTAATCATCCCATCGACCGGATGCAAGATCCAGCGTTTCTTCTTCAGTCAGGATATTTCTCTCTTGAGCCATGGAGCGCCTCCTGAGAAAAGCGATTATTCAGTAGAGATTCAAAAAAAGAGCAATACTTCTAGCCCTTTGATTGGGTGAATGAATGACACAATCTTGTTCAGGCGATGACTCGGGATTTTTTCCCTATCCAAATGCGGAACAAGTATTGTATATAGACAGACTTATATCATAAAACCCAACATATAGTACGTCAACAAAAATCCTTCCCCCTCCGTCACATACTGGAGCAAAATGGAACCAGCCGCCCCGGAAAATTGCCGGTGTAATTGCATCTTAGCATGAAATTGTTAGTTTTATGACACAGGGTCATCGACCAGGGATACGGGTGCCATCTCGCCCGGGTGAGGAGACGAGCCATGACAGATTACCGGGTCACTTTTCTGCCCGAAAAAAAGCCTGTTCAGGTGAAGGAGGGCTGCACCATTGCAGAGGCGGCTCAGCGGGCCGGTCTCTTTATTAATAACCTTTGCGGAGGAGAGGGCGTCTGCGGTGAGTGTCGCGTACGAATCATCAAAGGTGACGCCAAATCCGATGCAGATGTTTCCGCTTTTTTCTCGCAAGAAGAGATCCATATGGGATTTGTGCTGGCCTGCCAGACGAAAATACAGGGCAATCTGGAGGTGGAAATTCCACCTGAGTCCAGATTGGAGGGCGAGCAGATTATGACCGATAAGGCGGCGGAAGCCTCTGATGCCCTAGGGGGTGTCTCGCCTCAGGAGCCCCCAGAACATCCCTTCTATCCGTTGAAGCCCCTGGTAAGAAAGGCGTTCCTTGAATTGCCACCCCCCACGCTCGACGATAACATCACGGACATCGAAAGGGTCTCCCGCGAACTGCGACGAAAAATTGGGTGGCATTCCTATGACATATCCCTGCATTGCCTTCAAAACCTTTCCAACAATCTTCGCGATCATGACTGGAAGGTGACAGCCACAGTCGTCAAAGATAGAGGCCGCTATCGCATCCAAGAGATAGAACCCTTAGATACGAGCGGCGAAAACTTCGGATTGGCCATTGATGTGGGAACCACCACAGTGGTAGCCCAACTGGTTGACTTGAGAACAGGAAGGGTGCTTGCCTTAGAGGGTACCCATAACATGCAGTCCCAGTATGGAGAGGATGTGATATCAAGGATGATTTACGCCTGCGGCAAAGGTGGGCTGCATCCCCTGCACGAGGGGATCGTAAAAAACATCAATGGCTTGATCGAATCCTTAACGGAGAAGGCTCGCCTCTCTCGTAACGACATCTCCGCTATCGTAGCTGCCGGCAACACCACCATGAGCCATTTTCTTCTCGCCCTTACACCCTGCACCATCAGGTTGGAGCCTTATGTGCCCACTGCCGATATCTATCCCCAGATCCTGGCAAAGGAGATCGGCATCCATATCAATCCCCGGGGCGTCTTGGAAACCCTTCCAAGCGTGGCCTCCTATGTCGGAGGAGACATCGTAGCGGGCATTGTAGCCTCCGGCATAGCGGATCGCCCACAAGTGCAGGGGCTGATCGACATCGGAACGAACGGCGAAATAGCTATAGGGAATGACGAATGGCTGGTATGCTGTTCTGCTTCAGCCGGCCCCTCCTTTGAGGGCGGAGGGACCCGGTCCGGGATGCGGGCCACAAGAGGGGCGATTGAGAAGGTGGAAATTCAGGGCAGGGAAGTAACCTATCAGACCATAGGCAACGCAAGCCCTCGCGGTATATGCGGCTCCGGTCTCATAGACTGTATCTATGAGTTGGTCAAAAATAAGATTATTGGATCGGAGGGGAAATTCGATCGCAATCGAAACGATCCCCGATTAATCTTTGAGGATGATGTACCCCAATATGTCATTGCCCAGACCGACGAAACAGAGACTGGCGAACCGATCGTATTCACGGAGTCTGACATCAACAATCTGATGAAATCAAAGGGATCCGTTTTTGCAGCGATCAAATCGCTTGTGGACTACATTGGGCTCTCTTTCGATCAGCTGGAGACCTTTTATGTGGCGGGCGGTTTTGGGAACTATCTCAATATTCCAAAAGCGATCGCCATCGGACTTTTACCCGACATTCCACACGAAAGAATCAAATTCATTGGAAACAGTTCGCTTGCAGGTGCCCGCCTGGCCCTTGTTTCCGAAGAGGCCTTTGAAAAATGCATCAACATCTCCAGGTCCATGACCAATATCGAACTTTCCACCTATCAGCCTTACATGGACGAATATATTGCGGCCCTTTTCCTGCCCCACACGGATCGAAAGCTTTTTCCTTCCGTGACATACTAATACAAACGTATTAGTGAGGCCCCCTGCGGTAAGCCGTGGGGCATTCTGGCGAAGGAGATTAGGAAATGGCGGGCGGAACTATTTTCCGTGGAATCGAACCACTTAGTCGCTTACGCCAGACCCCCATTTACTGAGTCGATTTACTCGCATATGCTTTTTCTTTTTCCATCTTCGCTATTTTCGTCTCTAGCAGTTCAGTGAGCCTGTCTGAAAATCCTGAAGGATACTGGTAAAAAAAA
>JASFTV010000260.1:0-5387 GCA_050050615.1 Desulfobacteraceae bacterium | reverse complement strand
TTTGTTTGGAATTTGATGCTTGGAAATTGGGATTTAAATGATCCCTTGAGCTTTTAAGTTGCTCGAAATTGTAATCGGCTCGCCGTTTATTGCTTCAGGCTCTCCTTTCCCTTTCGGCCGATGCTTCCAAATACCAACACATCCCTACCAGGGCATCAGTACCCGATGTCTCGCCGTGATTTGAAGCGTTCGAGACCACCCCCATCACTTCATCCGGCTCACGAGCCCTTGCTAATCCTCTTGCCGCTTCAATCATATAGTAGGGAAAATGGCCTCGGAAGGCCTGCCATAGCAGGGTCCTCCCGCCATGGTTTGTTCTTTTGAGTACGGCTCGAATCTCTCTTTTATCAATGGACAGAGGCGACATCCTAACCTGGTCATTCGAAATAAGTTCCAGCATTTTTTCCCCGATCAAGGCGCCTGCAATGAAATCATCGCCCGAGGGAGTGAATCCAACACCCAATCCCACCAGTTGTGACAAACCCTTTAGTTCCTGCACGCCGCGTCCTCTCTTGCCCAGCCCGTCGAGGATCTCCGAGGCCTTTCTTTCGAAAATGCTTCCTACTGCTTTGGCACCCAAGCATCTGAGAAAACCGCTCCCTTTGCCTTCTTCAAGCAGTGTGTTTTTGAGAAGAGATGGTTTGGCAATGCAAAGACCTTCAACATCCTTTGGAAGCAAAGCGCTCCGCCAAACCCGCCCCACTGCGAGATCAATTTCCAGATCGTTGATTCTCATTCGGCTTCCATAAAAATGAACCTTGTCTCCTCGTCTTAGAGAGAGCTTTTTGTTTTTCGAATCACTAAAACGCCCGGGGAGACTAAGGCTTAAGGACGTCATGCGAGATTGGGCTTTCACAACGGGGACAAGGTGTTGATCTGGATGAAGAATATTCAGGGCTTTTGAGTAGACCGATAGGATCTCGCCGGTGCCTTTGAGAGGATACACAAAAATGCCGGTTTCTTCGGCCTTGAAATGCATCTCGGAGGTTAAACCGTAAGTCAACTCAGTCCTCACTCATGCTGCGATCAGACCTGATATACCTTCGCGAGGGTATTTTCGCGGCATTATTCAGATTGCTATGGGTCTCTTTCTTTCGGCAGTAAAAGTTAGAGTATAGTTAAAGGAGATAACAGTGTCAAGAATGCGAGACCTATGCAAATCGGCCCCTTTTACCCAATCTTCCATCTTCGCTTAAGCTACGACGGGACAAGCTGCTTCATGCTCGGATTTTAATCCGTCTCAGGCGGGCTAAAACCCTCATCTTCATCGACCTTGAACAAAATGGGGCGTTGTGCAAAGGTCTCAGTTCATTAGTACCCCTGATCACCAGCAAATATTTCTTTACTTGATGAGGTCTTAGCATTTATACTTCATATTTTTTATCTGCTGAATCATGACTCACGACTTTTCATCTTTAGCAAAATGTCGAATATGATCCAATCGCAGGTTGATCAAAGATGTCCAGATATAAGGCTTCCGAAATCCCGAGGGATGAGGGTAACGTAGCCCTTTGGCTTTGCTCAGGGCCGTGAGCTTGCCAAACAACATATCAAAGGGCAGATGAGCGTTGTTCATCAACCTGCAAGAATTAGGGATTTCCTATGAAAATCCTAGTTCCAGGCTCCGGACCTGAGCTCTTAGGCAAAACAGGATACTACGAGCGATTCGCAGTTCAGGCCATTCAATATCTAAAGAATGCGGCTCATGAAGTCATATAGGTTGATGACAATCCGGCAACCCTTTATCCCGATTACAAGCTTGCCGTTCTCGATGCCTGGTGGATGACTGCGGGCAATTTGTTGCCCAAGGACACCTTCGATGTCTCGGGTGGCTTGGGGCACGGGGGTGAGGGAGAGGCGTCCATCAGCCTTGCGATAGTCCCCGAGGTTGTAGATATGAGTCTTGCCAAAGGCATGATTCCGGAGATGGATGAGAACGTAAAGCTGATTTGGAATTTCCAAGAGCTGACGGATTTCGGGGCAAGCGGTGCGCCACAAAAGGGAACGGTCGAGAAAGGAAAGAAAATGAAGCAGGTATTGGTGTATTACCTCGTAGATTTCGTAGAGAAGATGGACAAAACGGATTTGAAGTGTACGAAGAAGGCGTATCTTTCAGAATGAGCCGGCTTTGTTGATCCCATTTTTCGACCTCATTTAAGGCGATCCGTGAAGCGCTTTCAAACACCGACGCCATAGCCGTCACTGATCAGATCACCCGCTCAAGGCCCAGTAAAGTGCCGGCAAAAGTGTGATATAAGCCTCAATTAATAGGTTGAGGCCCGCCCTGAATGCAACTTCATTAAAGGAGGAAACCGTTTTGAAAACCGTGAAGATCAGTGCTGGACCGTTTCATTTCCTGGCGCGGATGGAAGAGGCTGAAGCGCCGAAGACGTGCGCGGTTTTTTCGCGCCTGCTGCCTTACCGAAACAAGATCATTCACGTGCGCTGGAGTGGGGAAGCGGTATGGATACCTCTGGGCGACCTGGATCTGGGTCTGGGATACGAAAACCACACGAGCCATCCTTCCCGCGGCGACATCCTGCTTTACCCGGGCGGAATCAGCGAAACAGAAATCCTGTTTCCCTATGGCAGTACCTGCTTTGCCAGCAAGATGGGTCAGCTAGCTGGGAATCACTTCCTCACCATCATCGAAGGTCAGGAGCATTTTCAGGCCCTGGGCAAAATGGTCCTCTGGGAGGGTGCCCAGGACATCCTTTTCGAAAAGGTCTGAGGCCTCCCAGGGGCATCCTCTTAGCTGCGCTGTCGCATTTTGAACGCTAGCCCATAGGGCTCGCGCTCCACGAACCGCCCCTGCCCCAGTCGGCCGACGAACTCACCATTATCCACGATCAGATGGCCCCGCAGAAGCACCTTCTCCGTTCTCCCTCTCTGCTCAAACCCTTCGTAGGCGTTGTAGTCGATGCCCTGCTGGGAGGTCTTGACGCTGATGGTTCCCTTGTATTCGGGATCGAATACCACGATGTCCGCATCCGCGCCCACGGTTAAGGTTCCTTTTTGAGGGAACATTCCATAGAACTTGGCGGGTGCAGTAGCGAATACGTCCACCATCCGTTGGAGGGACAGTTTACCGGGTACCACCCCGTATGTGTACAGGATTGCAAGGCGGTTCTCGACGCCCGGAGCGCCGTTCGGGATCTTGGTGAAGTCCCCGCGGCCCAATTCTTTTTGCTCCTTGAAGTTGAACGCGCAGTGGTCCGACCCCACGACTTGAAGCCACCCATTCTCAATGGCTTGCCACAGCGAATCGTGGTGGGGAGTCTCCCGCAAGGCCGGGGAACACACATATTTGGCTCCTTCGAAATCGGGTTTGGCCAGGTTCTCCACCCCTAGGGTCATATAGTGTGGGCATGTCTCCCCGAATATCTCCACGCCGTCCATATAGGCCGATCGGATGGCCTGCATGGCTTCCGTGCATGATACATGCACGATAAATAGGGGGGCGTTCGCGGCTTTGGCCAGGCAGGCGGCGCGGGCTGTGGCCTCCGCTTCCACCACCGGCGGGCGGCTCGTGGCATGATATTTAGGATCCGTCCACCCCTTGGCGAGGCACTCCTGCTGCATCTCATCGATCAAGTGGCCATTTTCTGCGTGCAGCATGGGCATCATCCCCACTTTCTCGGTTGCCTTGAGCATGCGGTAGATGATCGCATCATCGCACATGAACGGGGTGCCTTTGTAGGCCATGAACATCTTGATGGTTGAAATCCCGGCCTTGATGAGTTCGGGCAGTTCGTCAAAAACGCCCTCCTTACTTGCATCCATAAGAATGGCATGGAAACTATAGTCTACCGGGCATTTGCCATCCGCCTCTTCTTCACGATGTTTCGTAATGGAGTCCATAAGACTCATGCCCTTCGGCTGCGGAGCGAAATCGATGACCGTGGTCGTGCCCCCAACCGCCGCTCCTGCCGCGGTATCGAAGCTGACCGTGTGGGTCCCCATGAAAGGGCGCTTGAAATGGGTATGGCCATCGATTCCGCCGGGAAAAACGTACTTCCCGGTGGCATCCACCGTCTCATCGGCACGTCCCTCGAGCCCACTCCCGAGGGCAACGATCTTCTCACCCTCGATCAAAACATCGCCCTTGAACTGCTCGGACGCACTCACGATCGTTCCACCCTTGATTATCTTTGCCATCTTCAGAATTCCTCCATCTTTGAAGTTACTAGGAGAATAAGTCGCACCTCACTCTTTCGATAAACTCTTCAGTGTTTCAACGAGCACCTCCAATCCCTTTTCAGCATCAGCCCATTCCGTCCACTCCAGAGGTGAATGGCTGATCCCTTGCACGCTGGGGACGAAGATCATTCCCGTCTTTATCTTTTCGGCAATATTCTGTGCATCGTGTCCGGCTCCGCTGCTCATCCGTTTTGACGGAATCCCCAGTTTCTTGGCCGAATCTTCGATTACATGGGTGACCTCCTTTGAAAGGGGAACCGGGTTATGGATGGCCGGCATTTGGATTTCCGTCGTGACATCGTATCGGGCTTCAAGGTTTTCTATGAAATCGACGGTTATCTGGATCAGGTCTTCCATATTTTTCCGGTTCACATCCCGAATATCGATTCCCAACTCCACTTTTCCGGGGACGATATTGGTTCCGTTGGGAAACACGTTTAATCGGCCGACCGTCCCAACCGTCGTGCTACCCAGTTCCTCCACCATTTCTGTGGCCCGCTTGTTTACAAAGGTGACGACGTCCGCAGCAGCGACCAGGGCGTCCTTTCGCATCTTCATGGGGGTGGTGCCCGCATGATTCTCCTGACCTGTGATGGTCACCAACATCCAGGCCAATCCGGCGATATCCTGCACAATCCCGATTGGGGTCCCTTCTTCATATAGGATCGGTCCCTGTTCGATGTGCATCTCGATCATGAATTCCACGTCATCCAGCCTCCGGATGGACGTCCCCCGGTATCCCATACCGTCCAGCGCATCACGCAGCGTGCGTCCCTTCTCATCCTTCAAGTCCAGCGCCTGCTCTAACGGAACCTTGCCTGTCAGGACCGAGCTTCCCAGGAGCACCTGTTTGAAAGCCGACGCCTCTTCCCCGGTAAAGATTACTACCTCCAGGGGTCTTTTGTTTTCGAAGTTCTCCTCCTTGAGCCTTTGCACTGCTTCTATAGCGCCAAAGACCCCCAGGGCGCCGTCAAACATACCGCCGTTCCGAACCGAATCCACGTGGGAACCGCAGATCACCGAACCCAAACCAGGCGTGGATCCCTCCCTTCTCCCAAAGATGTTCCCTACGGCATCGAACTCCACCCGGAGACCCGCTTCCTTCATACATCGAACGGCGTAGTCTCTGATCTGCCGGTTCTCCTTGGAGCCGGTGGGTCGAGTGACCCCAATAACCAGGCTGAGTT
>JASFTV010000259.1:0-5399 GCA_050050615.1 Desulfobacteraceae bacterium | reverse complement strand
CAGCATTCAGCGATCAGGAGGCGGCCTCTTGGAATATGGGAATAAGAGCGCGATTTTTCCAGGAGAGAATGAAGTTGCGGAGAAAGTGTATTTTAGGGTGTGACTACAGGGAAATCCGACTTCCCTGTCAAGGCGGAATCTATCGCGTCAGGTTGTGGCGCTGTCATTTCGATCAAATAGTGGGCTCGGAGCTACCAATTTGAAAAGGAGAAGCGTCCGAGATGCTTCTCATCCCCAACTTCAGGTTCTTCTACAGCCAATCCCTTCATTTTGGTTTCTATTTTCATAAGGGAACGGCTGCCTTGTAAATTGTAGCCTTCCCTTCAATTTGATATTGTTTCACAACAGCAGGGATAATGATGGCGGTTCCTCGTTCAAGGGCAAGTGTGGTTCTACTGCCCGCATCCTTGATGTGAGCCCTTCCCTCGACACAAATCATGATCTCCACACTTCGTTTTTGCTCGCTTTTGAAAGCTGAGCCCTCATGAAGGGAAATCTGCGACAATGCAAATTCTTCCACCGGAGCGGGATAGAGCCATTCAGCGCCCCGCCGCGACTCTGGGTCGAGGATGTTCGCTTCTCCGTATTCAAAGTTGAGGGTCCTTAGTAGTTCCGGGGCATCCACATGCTTAGGGGTCAAGCCGCCTCTTAAGACATTATCAGAGTTGGCCATAAGCTCAATAGCAGCGCCTTCCAGATAGCCATGAAGTTCTCCTGCAGGAAGGTAGATCGCTTCGCCCGGTTGTAAACGGACGAGATTCAAAAAGACAGGAGCGAGCACGCCGATATCGCCTGGGAATGTTTGATGGAGTTTGATCATCCATTCATATGCAGGGTGCGTATCGTTAAGTCTTCCAATCGTTTCCACAATGGCTGAGATGAGCTCGCTCTGCTGCTCCCTCTTTATTGTCATTAGGGCGGAAAAGAAGGCCTTCAGTCCGGCACTGTTTGGTCGCTTTCGGAAGGGCGCAATTTGGGATTCAAGGGCTGAAATCCCGATTTTGTCTACTAAGAAAAAAATCTCCTCAACTTTTCGAAAGCCCTTCAAGGCCCAAAAGTGGCTCAGAGCGCAAAGGATCTCCGGCTTATGGTTGTTGTCCTTATAATTCCGATGGGAAGCCGTCAAAGGGATTTGGAGTCTGTTTTCCTTTGCAAAACCTTCACGGGCCTGGTTCAGGCTGGGATGCGCCTGTATGGACAAAGGACGGTTTGCAGCCAGGATCTTGAAAAGGAAGGGTAGCGTATTGGAAAACTTTCCAGCGACGGATTTTCCGAGAACGCTTTCGGGGTCTTTTTCGATCAGGTCTCGGAGCGGTATCCAGGCGTTTTTCCAAGAAACCATGGAAGGCCCGTTTGGATGAATCCCCATCCATAACTCCGCTTGGGGATTCTCTGCTGGGGCCGGGCTTCCTAGAAGTTCGGGAATAAATGTTTTAGAACCCCATGCGTATTCTTGAATACGGTTTTTCAAAAGAGCGATTCTGTTCACGGATCTATCCACAAAGGCGTATCCTTTGGCTGTGTTATTTTCTCGTAATAAAAAAGAGCACCTTATCGCTTCTCAAGGAATTATGCCATTATTTCTAGGAATAAGACAAGGGCCATTCAATACGCCGTCCTGTGGGCCTGGCCCTGATCTCAGGTCCTTTTGTTTGGTCGTCTCCCACGTGATCGCACCAAAGCGATATTGAGAGAGAATTGTATCGCAGAGAGGGCCGGAGATGCCGAAGTTATTGACTATTAGGCCTTATTGAATTATATTAAAGTGTTACAAATATTGGCTTTTGACGCCATTGGTCATTCCACGAGAGAGGTACAAAAGCAGACAGAGTCCTGCTATTTCTTTGGCTCTAAATTAGACAGAGGGTGTGGCTATGTTTACCTTAGCATCCGAAGAAACTTATGAGGATGGTCAGGTTATCATTAAAGAGGGAAGCTCAGGGGACTGGGTCTATGTCGTCCTCTCCGGCACTGTCGAGATATCAAGGACAATTGCGGGCAATAGGTTCGTGATTGAAAGGCTTGAGCCGGGTGATACGTTCGGCGAGATCGGTTTTGTTGGGAACGTTCGGCGAACAGCCACAGCAACGGCCGTGGGCCCGGCCACCCTGGGTGTTATCGATCGAGAGTTCCTGGATGAGGAATTCAATAAACTTTCTTCAGATTTCAGAGCCATTATTGTGTCCATGGCCAGAAAATTCGAAAAGATGGTCAACAGGATTACGGACTTTTCAACGCGACAAGAAAGGCGTGTTCAAAAGACCTTGTCTCTGACATACAAAGATGATCAAGCCTTCATTAAAGCGTACTCAAGCAACCTCAGCTCAGGCGGGCTTTTCATCCGAACGGAGAAGCCTCTGTCGCAAGGCGAGCAGTTTTTTCTGAAGCTGCAGCTTCCCGATGTCACAGAGCCTCTTAAGGTCAATTGTGAGGTGGTGTGGGCGAGAAGCAGTGCGGAAGCCTCTGATAGGCGTCCTGCGGGGATGGGCGTCAAGTTTCTGGAGATGAGCAAGCGGGACAATGAAACATTAAGAGAATATCTCAAGAGAGTGTCCAGAGGCTAAGAAGGTTGTTCACAAAAGGAAAGCCTATGACCCAGGGAAACCAGCAAACCTTTTTTGGACAAGAATGCTATCAAGACTAAAATCAGCAGGTTATGCACTATTCCTGATCACCAGCAAGGCATTAGATGCCAAGTTGAGCCCTGCCAAATCCCGTTAAGAGCGGGGGTGCCGAGGGGCGCCGGCTGAGGCGTATCGAGCCATAGGCCGTAAGGCCTTCGGCGGGAAGGCAACGCCGGAGATGATGCCTTGATGGTGGATCATGGCGGTTAAAGAGGTTGACAAACGCAAGGATCAAAAGGTAAATTGCAAGGCGTTTTAAGGAGCGATTTCATGAGAAACAGTCGGTACAGCCGGGTTGGATTAGATATGACACGTGTCAGTGGTGCGCAGGTTTCCGCCAACGGGGGCTTTTTTTATTTTTATAGCGCCCCGTGGCCGCGCGCCGGCGGGGGTGGTTGACGCCATCCTTGTATCGACCGGATTCGGGGCCATGGGCTAGAGTATAGCTCATGGCCCTTTTAATTTTTTGGCATCCTTCAAAAGTGTTGGCATGGCACCAAGCCTTAGCAATGATTCATTTTCATTTCAAAGGAGGTGAAAAGATCGCCATGGGTTGGGAAGCGATTTATGAAAAACGAAAAACCACCCTTGAGGGAGCGCTCAAGGCGGTCAAGCGGGGAGCCAAGGTCTTTTTGGGGACGGCTTGCGCTGAACCTCAATACCTCGTGCAGGGTCTTATCGATCGGGCCAACAAACTTCATGACGTTCAGATCCTTCACTTTGTCACGCTGGGCAATGCACCGTATACCGAGAAGCGGTTTGACATCCGATTTAGGCACAATGCCTTTTTTGTTGGGCCAAATACCCGGGATGCCTTGAATGAGGCCCGCGCTGATTACACACCGGTTTTCATCTCTGAGATTCCCGACCTTTTTCGACGCGGCATTGTTCCCATTGACGTAGCCCTTATTCAAACTTCCCTTCCTGACTCCCACGGATTCGTAAGCCTCGGCATCTCCGTGGATATCGTGAAGGCGGCCTTAGAGTCAGCAAACGTGGTCATAGCTCAGGTCAATCGCAATATGCCCCGCACCCATGGGGATACCGTCATCCCCGTATACAAGATTGATCACGTGGTAGCACACGATGATCCGCTCATGGAATTTCAGTATCCGGAACCGGATGAGGTGGGAAAGAACATTGCGCGGAATGTGGCCAAATTGATCAATGACGGCGATACCATACACGTGGGCTACGGCCACATTCCCTATGCTGTTTTAAAGCACATGAAAGACAAAAAGGACCTGGGCGTTCACACCGAGGTGATCTCCGACGCTTTTATTGATCTCATCGAGGCGGGCATTATTACGGGAGAGTATAAGACGCTGCATCCGGGCAAGGTGGTCTGTAGTTTCTGCATCGGTACCCGGCGTCTTTATGATTATGTTCGTGATAATCCGATGTTCGCTTTCTATCCAGCAGAATATGTCTATAGTCCGATGGTCATCGCTCAAAACGATCACATGGTCTCGATCGGGAGTGGCCTTGAAGTGGACTTGAGCGGCCAGGTTTGCTCGGAGTCGAAAGGATTCCACTTCTACAGCGGTGTTGGAGGCAGGTTGGACTTTATTCGGGGCGCTGCTATGTCACGAAGGGGAAAATCGATCATGGCTCTGCCCTCCACCACCAAAGGTGGAAAACAATCCCGCATCAGAGCGCATCTGCAAGAAGGGGCAGGTGTGGTGGCTACCCGGGGTGATGTGCAATATGTGGTCACGGAATACGGCATTGCCTACCTCCATGGCAAATCCATTCGGGAAAGGGCAATGTCTCTCATTAACATTGCCCATCCGCGTTTCCGAAAAGGGTTGCTCGAAGAAGCGAAAAGGCGATCTTATGTCTATCCTGACCAGATTTTGATTCACACAGAGAACCATGCTTATCCTGAGGAGGAGGAGTCAACGGCAACCCTTTCGGACGGCACCGAGGTCACGATACGGCCTATTAAGCCTACAGACGAGCCACTGCTTCAGGATTTCTTCTATAGCCATTCGGATGAGACGGTTTACCTGAGGTACTTTCGCCCAGTGAGAAGCATGCCCCATGCCACCGCTCAGACCATGGTCAATGTGGACTACCGTGACCGGATGGCCCTCGTAGCCACCTTAGGAGAGATTGGGCTTGAGCGGATTATCGGGGTGGGTCGATACGACACTGAGAAAAAGGTTCCGGGAATTGTGGAAGTCGCCTACACCGTCCATGAGGACTATCAAGGCCAAGGTCTGGGGAGTACTCTTCAAGAAAACTTGGAGAATTACGCAAAACGGATGGGATTTAAGGGGGCGTGCGGGTATCTTTTTGAAGATAATCTGCCCATGTTGAAAACTTTTTCAAAAAGAGGATCTTATATTGGGGATATCCTGGAAGACGGCATTTTGAGGGTCTGGCGTTACTTCGAGGGAGAAAACCCAGAGGAATAAAGCCCTCGCGTTTTTTCTAGTAGAGCGTTTCCTAAGTACTGTGGCAATACTGTCATTTCGACCCACGTGCAAACGGGGGGAGAAATCTTACAATGCCAATAGGTTACCAAGATTTCTCCCGGAGTTTACCCCTTCGGCAGGCTCCCTTCGATGAACTCAGGGCCAGAGGCACGGCAGGCTGTGAGGCACTCGAAGGGGTCGAAATGACATGTCAATAAGGAGAAGTCTCTACTAGCCGTCTTCATAGGCAAAGATCTTAACATTTATCCGCCGAGGGCGGATTTATGTCAAGCCCGCCCTGGCGCGATAGCACGAGCCCGTCAATTGTCTCTCTGCTATGAGGCAATTTGACCAG
>JASFTV010000258.1:0-5418 GCA_050050615.1 Desulfobacteraceae bacterium | reverse complement strand
CTTACGCTGGTCACCGGGCAGCGACTTTTCGTTCTTGAAAAGAGACCCCCATGGCTCGCGACTCGGTGCTCATGGGAACCTGAATTTTGGGCACCGTGGGGCATCTTGCAAATACAGGCACTTAGCTCGTTTAGAAGCGTGTTTTCGATTTATTTTGGACAGCAGTGTAACTCTCTATTGACTGAGCCGTTTCATGTCTTCTACCAGCGTTCGAACCGCATCGGCTGAATGGTGAAGCGCCTTTTGCTCCTCCTCGTTGAGCCTTATCTGGATGATCTCCTCGACGCCATTCGCACCGAGTTTGACGGGAACACCCATGAAGAGACCTTTTATGCCGTATTCTCCCTCCAGGTAGGCGGCACAGGGGAGTATCTTTTTCTTGTCCTTGAGGATGGCTTCAGCCATCTCGACGGATGCAGATGCCGGCGCGTAGTAGGCACTGCCCGTTTTAAGGAGGCCCACAATTTCGGCACCTCCGGTTCTTGTCCTCTGCTCAATCGCTTCGATCCTGTCAGCAGGAATCAGTTCCGTAATAGGGATGCCCGCCACAGTGGAGTACCGGGAAATAGGCACCATGGTGTCACCGTGACCACCAAGAACAAAAGCATGGATATTTTCCACAGAAACATTGAGCTCCATGGCGATGAAGGCGCGAAAACGGGCTGAATCAAGCACCCCGGCCATTCCCATCACCTTGTTCTTTGGAAAACCACTCACATCGAAGGCGACATGGCACATGGCATCCAAGGGATTGCTTACAATAATGAGGATGGCGTTCGGGGCGGCAACAGCAACCTCCTTGATGACCGAACGCATGATCCCCATGTTGGTGGAGAGGAGATCATCCCGGCTCATGCCCGGCTTTCTGGGGATGCCCGCGGTGACGATAATAATATCCGAGTCCTTCGCCTCCGCGTACTCCCCGGTGCACCCAATAATTTTGCAATCATGCGCTTCAATGGGTGCCGCTTCGGCAAGATCAAGCGCTTTCCCAACTGGCAAGCCTTCAAGCACATCAACCAAGACCACATCAGCCAATTCCTTCTCTGCCAGACGCATGGCCGCAGTGGCACCCACATTGCCTGCGCCGACAACCGTCACTTTTTTTCTCATAATGGTGCTCCTTTTGTGATTTGAGGGCTCAAGAAATCCCTTCACTTTTCAGATGAACCAAAACTTGCTTTCAAGAACTCTCGGTTGAACCGGGCGATGTTTGTGATAGAAACCTCCTTGGGGCATACCATCTCGCATTCTGTCTCGTTGCCGCAATTGCCGAAACCGATTTCATCCATTTTTCTCAACATGGAAATCGCCCGCCTCGCCGCTTCAGGCCTTCCTTGGGGGAGAAGGACCAGGTGCGAGATCTTCGCTCCAACAAACAGCATGGCAGATGCATTGGGACACGCAGCAACGCATGCACCGCAGCCGATACAGGCTGCGGCATCCATGGCCAGTTCGGCTGCTTCCGGTGAAACAGGGATGGTATTCGCTTCGGGAGCGCTGCCCGTATTGACCGAGATGTGACCGCCCGCCTGAATGATTACGTCAAAGGCGCTTCGATCTACGATCAGGTCTTTGATCACCCGGAAGGGGCGGGCGCGCCAAGGTTCGATGACGAGGGTCTCTCCGTCTTTGAAATGCCTCATATGGAGCTGGCAAAGGGTGGTTCCTTTTTCCGGACCGTGGGCCAGGCCGTTGACCATCGCCCCGCACGTTCCACAAATGCCCTCACGACAGTCATGATCAAAAGCGATAGGTTCTTTCCCTTCAAGGGTAAGCTGCTCATTGACCAGGTCCAGCATCTCCAAGAAAGACATGTCCTTCGAGATGCATTCAGCCTTATGTGTCTCGAAGTGCCCTTTGTCATCAGGTCCCTTTTGACGCCAGACTTTCAGGATTAGATCGATCGTCTCGCTCATTTGTAACTCCTCGTTGCCAGTTCACTGTTTTCAAATACAAGGGGCTCTTTATGAAGGGTTGCGGGTTTATCAATCCCATTGAACTCCCAGGCGGCCACGTAGCTGCACGTCTCATCCATCCTTTGGGCCTCGTGATCCTCTGTCTGAAAGGCCTCATTAAAGTGGCAACCACAGGACTCCTCTCGAGACAGGGCATCGTCCACCATCAATTCGGCAAACTCCAAGAAGTCTGCGACGCGATTTGCCCTCTCCAGGCTCTGATTCAGCTCTCCGGCACTCCCTGGCACGGTCACGTTTTCCCAAAACTCTTCACGGAGTTCAGGAATGAGTGCCTTGGCCTTGAGCATACCGGATTCAGTTTTGGACATACCGACGTATTCCCACATGATACGTCCCAATTCACGGTGAAAATCATCAACGGTTCGTTTTCCTCGGATGGAGAGCAACTTGTCGATGATCTCCTCTGCCCATTTCACGGAGTCGGTAAAGGCAGGATGATCGTTTGTGACGTCGGGAAGGATCGTGCCTGCCAGATAGCCGCCCATAGCATATGGAACGATAAAGTAGCCGTCCGCGAGTCCTTGCATAAGAGCGCTGGCCCCAAGACGATTGGCACCATGATCTGAGAAGTTGGCCTCACCAAGGACAAAAAGGCCCGGGATGGTGCTCATCAAATTGTAATCCACCCACAGGCCGCCCATGGTGTAGTGAACGGCAGGGTAGATCATCATGGGCGTTTCATAGGGGCTTTCGCCCGTGATTCTTTCGTACATTTGAAAAAGATTGCCATATTTCTTCTCGATGACTTCGGTGCCGTCCCTCTGGATGGCATCCCTCAGGTCAAGGTACACAGCATATTTGGTCAGACCCACGCCTTTTCCTTGATCGCAGATCTGCTTTACGCTGCGGGAAGCCACATCCCTCGGGACCAAATTGCCAAAGCTCGGGTATTTGAATTCTAAGAAATAGTCCCTAGCCGATTCAGGGATCTCATTGGGGGGCCTTTTGTCTTCCGGATCTTTGGGAATCCATACACGACCGTCATTTCTCAGGCTTTCGCTCATAAGGGTCAGTTTGGACTGATAAGTGCCGTGTACGGGAATACAGGTGGGGTGGATTTGGGCAAAGGAGGGGTTCGCAAAAAGAGCGCCTCTTTTACAAGCCCGCCATATGGCATTCACATTGGCACTCATGCCGTTTGTGGAAAGAAAATAGATATTGCCATATCCCCCCGTTGCGAGGACGACCGCATGCGCTGCATGAGTTTCCATTTCGCCTGTAATCAGATTGCGGGCGAGGATGCCGCGGGCCTGACCGTTGATCACCACCAAGTCTACCATTTCCCTTCGGGGGAACATCTTGACCTGGCCGGCGGATACTTGGCGCATCATGGCGCTGTAAGCCCCAAGCAGGAGCTGCTGACCCGTCTGCCCTCTGGCGTAAAAGGTTCGAGAGACTTGTGCACCCCCGAAGGAGCGGTTTGCCAAAAGACCGCCATACTCTCGAGCAAAGGGAACCCCTTGAGCCACGCACTGATCAATAATGCTATTACTGACCTGCGCCAGTCGATAGACATTGGCCTCTCTTGCACGGAAATCGCCGCCTTTGATCGTGTCATGAAAGAGACGCCAAATGCTGTCTCCATCACCCGGGTAATTTTTTGCCGCATTTATACCACCCTGGGCCGCAATGCTGTGTGCGCGGCGGGGGCTATCTTGAATGCAGAAGGTCTTGACGTTGTAGCCCAGTTCCGCCAGGGTGGCGGAAGCGGAAGCACCGGCAAGACCTGTGCCCACAACGATGATCTCAAATTTCCTCTTGTTGGCGGGGTTGACCAATTTTAGCTCGAAGCGGTGCCTGTCCCATTTCGTGACGAGAGGGCCTCCCGGCACCTTGGAATCCAATTGCATGAAAGACCTCCTTAAATTGTCGACAGGATGAATATTGGAATGGAAGCAAAGCCCACCCCAAGAACGACACTGAATACGATGCCAAAACGCCTAATAAAGGGCAGGTATTTGGGGTGATTGAGGCCCAGGGTCTGCAATCCGCTCCAAAAACCGTGGCTCACGTGAACGGCGACAATGATCACACCAATAATATAGAAGAGAGCCCAGTCCCATTGCGTAAACGTGTTCGATAAGATGACAAAATCATTCATGTTGGTCTTATCCACGAAGCGAAACTTGATTAGATGAACAATAATAAAGCACAAAATCAGAATACCGGTATACGGCGCGGTTGCTGACCCGATGGTGCGCCCGCCAGCGCTCTTCTTGACGGCATACCTGACCGGTCTCGCCCTCAGATTTTCAAGAAAGAGGAGCAGTCCTGTTGCAATATGAAGAACTGCAAGCAGGACCAGACCCCATTCTGCGAGGGTGACGAGCCATTGCCAAGCGTGCAGGTGCTCAACGTAAGAGAGAAAAAGATCTTTGCCGCCATAAATAGTCATATTCCCGATAAGGTGTAGAGCCACAAAAAGGCAGAAACCGAGGCCGGTCACGGCCATAATCTGCTTCTTGCCGATAGAGGAAATCAGGGTCCTTAACAGCCAGTTCATTTTCTATCCTCTCATCTGAATTTGGTCGTTTTTCATGCTTTCAACGCATCGTCCCAAAACCCATCTCGTCTCGGTGATCCTCTTTGCCCCAAAATTTAGAGGCGGGCACCCGACCCGCCTCTTGCGTCTTTTCACATTCCGTTCATGTTTCCGCCTTCGGCGGATGGATTGGATAGCCCAATAAAAATGAGCCAGGGACCCACCAGCTATTGAATGGTTTTGCACACCTGTTCGAGGGCCGCAGCCATCGCTTCATCCTCTTTACGGATGTCCTCCAGAGTTTTGGGCTTGACGGAAGTCGGCTTCTCCTCCAATCCATATTTCCACTTGAGGAACTGCTCTCCTGTGCTGGGGTAGAGGGCGCCGATAATCAGATCGTAGTCGTCCTTCGCCAGATCTCCCAGTCTCTCCCTGGTCTTGTCCAGTTCGGGTTCCAGATAGTCGGCCGCACGCCCTGTCACGGGTGTTTCACCCCGTTTGTAGCCTCTGAGAACCTTCTTCTGGACCTCAGGGTCTACAGGCGTGGGGGTTTTGCCGTACAAGCCATAGACGAGATCTTTGACTTCATTGGTCACCATCTTGTATTTGCCAAAAAGGACATTTAAGACGGCCTGCACCCCTACGATCTGCGACGTGGGTGTGACGAGGGGAGGGGTTCCCAATTCCCGTCGGGTGACAGCCACCTCTTGGTAAACCTCTTGGAGCCGATGAAGTGCTTTGGCCTCTTTGAGCTGACTGACCAGATTGGAGATCATGCCGCCGGGCACTTGGTGGACCAGCACCCCCGTGTCTATGACGGACATCGTGTGGTTGGCCAGATAATCCCTGTACTTGGGCGCAATGGTCTCTATGTAGTTCCCCAGCTCCAGCAGAAGATTCAGATCGAAGCCTGGGTCCCTGTCCGTAGCGTAAAGGGTGGCCACAATAGGCTCCACA
>JASFTV010000257.1:0-5449 GCA_050050615.1 Desulfobacteraceae bacterium | reverse complement strand
GATACTCACGTAATCCCCTTAATCCCTAAATTCTGAATTCCTCTGATTTGGATTTTCGAAATCTGACCTGCTCGAAAGCTTTGCTTCCGGTACAGTCTATTCTCCATATTTTTCCACAAAGGCTTCCAGGGCATCATGAAAGCAAGTCTCAGGCGGCCTGACAAGCCCGGCTCCCACCATGCCGATGCCCGGATCTTTGTGGGCGATTCCCGTGTTGATGGCAGGAAGGATTCCGGTTTCCACCACCTTCACAAGATCGATGGCCGTAGGGGTTCCGCGAAAATCGAGGTTGGGGATCTGGTAAGTGTCATTCTCCGTTACCGTGATTTCATACATATGCTGCGTGAAATTAATCGCATCTTTCGGAGTTCCACCGACGAACTTGACAATGGCTGGCGCAGCTGCCATTGCAAAACCGCCTATGCCTGCGGTCTCGGTAATAACAGAATCCCCGATATCCGGGGCAGCATCAGCAGCCGAAAAGCCGGGGAAATAGAGGCCGTCCACCATGCTTGCCTGCCCTGTAAACCACCGATCACCGAGACCTGAAACCCTGATACCAAACTCCGTGCCGTTCCGGGCCATGGTGACAATCACCGAACTCCCCTCTATGTTAGAGGCTGGGTCAACAGTGCACTTGCATGAAGGCATGGACAGGTTCAGAAAGAAGTGATCGTTTTCGTTCATGAAAACGAGGACCTTTGCAATCTTCTCCCTATCTTCGTCAAGCAATACAAGACAGGGTGCAAGCTCTCTGATAAACAGAGAAGTCCCGGCTCTGTTCCGGTTATGCCCCTCATCGCCCATCTGGAGGGCCTGGGAGATCAGGCTCTTCATATCGACCTCACCGTGTTTCAGAAGCGCTTTTCTGAGAATCGGGGCCAGTTCCTCTGCCATCCATTTCAGCCTCGCGATCACCTCCTCTGAGAAGGCACCATAGCGTAGAACTTTCCCCAGACCCTCGTTCAGGGGACAGTAGGCCCGATTTCCAAAGGTCTTGTTCTCCAAAACCCAGACCGGCATACTCCAAGTGACAACACCCGCCATGGGGCCCACGGCTGAGTGATGATGGCAGGGATCAAAGAGAATATCGCTCGAGGCTGCCAGCTCTTCAGCCTCGTCCCTGTGCTTGGCGAGACCCTCAAAAATCAGCCCTCCAATAACCGCACCGCGCATGGGACCACACATCCTTTCCCAGGATACAGGAGGGCCTGCATGAAGAATCATGTGCCTTTTCATGCCCGGTATCGCCTCCCCGGCCGTCGAAATATCGACCAAAGCAGGCTTCGCCCTGAGAATCCGTGAGGCAGCCTCCTGGTTTGCCTCTTCAATCTTCGCTTTCATCATCTGAGTCCTTTTAACCAGCGCATCAATTCAGCCTTGTGAGGTTAGATAGGATTTCCCAAGTGCTGAGATTTTTTACCGGTACAATTTTGCCAGAAGGGAGATAAGCTTCTTATCCCCTCCAGCCGGCGGCTTCCAGTTCATCTGGAGGACCCTCACCTTTTCTCTTTTCAAGTTCTCAGCAAAGGTGTCAAGCCCTATATTGATGACCACCAGGTCTCTACTAAAAAGGTCGTTGATCTTTTTTACGTCCGTCATGAACCCACCCTTCAGCATAGTTCGTTCCGCTTCGCTCCCCAATTGGAATAATGTATAATGGGTTTATAGAAATCTTCGATCAGCCAAGCTTAAGTTTCGTGACCCAGACCTTACCTTCGATGTTCGAATTCTCCGGTGCCCACTTTCAGGCTATTAGAGGCTCCCCATGTTGCGGCTCAAGGTTATACGGCCCCGGGGCGGGCCAACATTCCTTCATTCCATGGGAGTCAAGACAGATCCAACGGAGTCAAGAACATTTCATTCTGTTCTGTGTGTTTGCAGACGTTTTATCACTCTCAGCGCCAGCATGGATGCCTGATAGTTTGACGGCATGACCACACATCCGATGGACTCGAGCTTCTTCTTCTGCTCTTCCATGTTCTGAAAATCCCCTTTGGTGCCCGTAATAGAGGCGATAACTGAGAGATACCCCCCTCTCGCTTCCGCCCGCTGCTTGGCCTGG
The DNA here is from genome assembly GCA_050050615.1 of Desulfobacteraceae bacterium. Lineage (GTDB taxonomy): Bacteria > Desulfobacterota > DSM-4660 > Desulfatiglandales > HGW-15 > JASFTV01. The sequence goes on along the minus strand of JASFTV010000257.1, from coordinate 3,384 downwards.
GTTAGTTTCTCAACCATAGCGCCGCAAGGGTCTTCATGCGAGCCATAACCCAAAACAAAGTCCAAGAGGAAAACGGCCACCTCCGGATCTTCCATTTCCTTTGAGATCCTATCCTCCCTAATGGACGGATCGATCATGGGGTGGGGTCTTCCTCTTGTAAAAACGTCCTCTCCGAGATCGATGATCGTATGTTTCTTCGAGGTCTCAGGATCCTTCAGAACCCGATCAGGCTTTGTCTGAACATTTGAGTGTATTTCAACGCCTTCACGCTCAAAAAGGAACATGCTCTCATCAGCCAGGGTACCGCCCGTATAAAGGCAGCGCAGGTATTTCTGCGTTTTTGACATCTTCGCTGTCTCTTTTTCAACGATTTCCTCTCTCGTTTCTTCAGACATGGAAAACAGAACGCCCTTACACACCTCTCCTCTTGAGAGAGCCACCGCCATGCCCGCGGCCTCCTCCAGATTGCGGACAAAGTTGAGATGTTCTGACGGCTCCTGACGCATCACACCAATAAAGTGAACCACACACGGCTTCCCCGTTTCCTTGAGTTTCGAGAGCACTTTCTCGGCCACAACCTCTGCCGCTGGTTTAGAAATCAGCACGATGACTCTGGTCTTGGGATCCATTTTCAGCGCTTCTATGCCCATCGACATCATCATGCCACCAACCTGCTTGTAACGAAGATCCCTTCCACCGGTTCCTATGGCCTGTGATATACCGCCCCCCAGACTATCGATGCGGCAGGAGACTTCCTGAAGACCGGATCCTGAAGCAGCGACGATACCGATGTCTCCCTCTCTGACCACATTGGCGAAACAGAGAGGCTTTCCGTTTATGATGGCTGTTCCGCAATCCGGACCCATCATGAGCAGTCCCTTGGCGGTAGCGATTTTCTTGAGCTCGACCTCGTCCTCAACAGAAACATTGTCAGAAAAGAGCATCACATGAAGGCCATTTTCCAGGGCCCGTCTCGCCTCCCTGGCTGCATACATCCCGGGAACCGAGATGATGGCGAGATTTGAATCGGGAGCCATCTTGAGGGCTGTGTCAAAACTGACGGGTCGGTACTCGCCTTCCTCGCCAACCTCACGTGTTCTCTTTCTAAGCATGTCATTGGCTGTTTGATAGGCCTCTTCCACAACGTCTTGACTCTCACCCTCTATGGCGATCACCATATCGTTCGGTGTGGCACGCTCTAATTCCGGCGTAGAAAGTCCAATATCCTTTAAGATCTCTAAATTGACATCGGTTCCCATGGACACCACGGCCTCTTTAACGCCAGGGATCTGCTTTATCGCCTTGGTGGTCAGCATGAGAAATACTGAGTCAAAATAGGAATTCTCTTGAACAACGACCTTTTTCACCCCGACCTCTCGTGAGAATCAGTATTCTATTCGATAGACCCAGCCCCTACACGACATCACTGTGGTTGTTTCCCAACTTGGCCAGATAAAACCATAGCCCCACCAGCGCATCCGTACCCGATGTCTCTCCATGAGAAGCGGCCCCCCCAACCACCCCCGTCATTTCCTCAAAATGACGAGCGCCGGCCAGACCTTTTACTGCCTCAACCAGATAATGAGGAAAGTGACCCTGGAGCGCCTGATATAGTAAGGTCCACCCACCATCATTGGTTCCGTCCCGGGCCTCCCTAATTTCTTCTTTATCTATGGTGTAAGGCGCCATGGGCTCCTTGGGCATCGCAGGGACCTTCCTGCATGAAGCCGACAAAAGGCTCAGAATTTTCTCTCCAAGTAAAGCGCCCGCTATGAAATCATCGCCCGAAGGCGTAAATCCCACCCCCAATCCGACCAATTGAGACAGGCCTTTTCTTGCTGCGCCCTCATCACCCTTGATTAGAGTCTGGCCAACCATTCGGGACGCTCTCTCTACGAAAAGGTTTTTTTCTTCTTCCGGATGGATGAGCCCCAGTAATCCGCCCTTCTTGCCCTTTAGAAGAAGCGCCCTTTTGAGCAGTGAAATTTTTGAGAGACAAAACCCTTCAATATCATTCGTGGTTAGGGAGCCTTCCCATGTTTCCCCTTCCGCAAGGTCAATCTGAATATCATTGATGGCCCATCGATGCCTTTCAAACCAAACCCTGTCTCCAGGTTTCACTGTAGCTTTTTGGGCTTCTAAATGTCCGAAGAGACTGGGAACGCTGAGGCTTAAGGCGGTCATTTGAGAAGTATTCTCCACCAAGGATACAAGGAGTCTCTCTGTATGGCGTATATTCAAAGCCTTTGAATAGACAGATGCGACCTCTCCTTGGCCAGAGAGAAAACGAACCAATACCCCTGTCTCCTTGGCTTTGAATCGCTTCTCGTACCTGGAACCGGCACCCAATAGGGCCCTCCACTATGCTGAAATTAGAACCGGAACGAGCTCGACAGGCAATTGTTTTACCACGCTCAGAGTTTGACCAGACCCCTCACCGCAGGGAAACAGTAGAAAAAAACGACGGGCAGTGTCAAGAACAAGAATGATGGAAACAAAGGCGGGGGTGTAACCCTAATATCAGAAACTTTACAGGTATCCCTGTTATTCTCACCGCTCTGCAAGAACCTTTTGGATTGTCGATATCGAGCCTTCAATCGGCCCCAAGATGACATCTCCGAACACAAAGCCCTCTCGTTCAACAATCCTGCCTGGCTTTACGCTCAAAGGTTCCAAAAAGATAGGACCATCGTAGACGAAAGTGTGAAACTCTCCCTTCTCTCCACAGGGATCCACATCGGGCGGAAGATCGTTCAGGAAAGATTCATCAAACTCCCGACCGATGAAGCTCTTGGAAACATGGCGAGGATCCACACACGTGATGATCATTCGGAACCCTTTGTCGATCATCTCCCTTGCCAGTTGGCCGGACCTCATGCCCCACAACGGGAACATTGGCGTAATGCCGGTGTCCTCTAATTTATCTTCCCGATACTTTCGGATATCCTCTAGAAACACGTCGCCAAAGGCCATGTAAACGATGCCTTGGCTTTTTGCTTCAGAGACAAATTTGCTCATCGCCGCCTCGTACTGCACATTACTGCAGGGATAGGGGATCTCGAGCTTTCTTAGAGGAAGGTTAATTGCCTTGGTTTGTACCTGCAACAGTTCTTCTGTCACGGCATGCATGGCAACACGCCCGTGGGTGCTGTTCACGGTCGTGAACAACCCTTCAACCTCAATGTCTGGGTCCTTGCGAAGAAGAAAAAGAGCGAAGGCACTATCCTTCCCGCTACTCCAGCTCAACAGGGTTCGTTTTGCCATACAATTCTCGATTAGGGGACGTTGTTGACTATGTTGACTTTTTGTTCGAGAGCTTTCCTTGATCGGTGCAGCAATCGATTCCTGTTCCTAGGCAAAGGTAAAACAATTCAACTTAGTCAA
>JASFTV010000256.1:0-5460 GCA_050050615.1 Desulfobacteraceae bacterium | reverse complement strand
TTTCCTACGGAATGACCAGCAGCTTAGAAGGCAAAAGCTGGTTTGATATTGATGACGATGAGATTATCATCGCTGATTGTGATAGCTATGTTTTCAGTACACTAGATCAGCTCCCACAGAGACATGATAAGAAGGCCTTTTGTTCAAAAAAGGGTGGAAAAATAGTAGAGGTGGAGGGAGGCAAGGTTTCTGAGATATCAGAAGCGGATGACGGCGATGATGACGACGGTGACGACGATGACGGTGACGACGATGACGGTGACGACGATGACGGTGACGATGACGACAAGGGTATGCTAGAGAAAAAGTCCAAGGATGACGGTGATGACGACGACGGTGACGATGACGATGATTAGCCATTTGCACTCGTAAGGGATCAGAAGAGACAACTACGGAGAGCGAAGTACGCATTAATGTTCGGCTTTATCAAGGAAAAGGAATTTTTTCACCCCTTTGTTATTTGGCTTATCCTGTTACTGTGGTATTTGATCTTTGCGGGTCAATTCTTTTCCCTTCCTCAGATCAAATTAGATAACTTTGTTGGGGAACAATCATTCTGGTTTTTCAACCAACCTCAAAAACAAGCCAAAGAAATCACCATCGTCGCTATCGACGAAGCCTCCCGCCGCTATCTTAACCTTAAGTGGCCCTGGAAAAGGAGTATCACTGCAAAACTAATTCGTAATATTGCTTCCTTTTCTCCAAAGGTCATCGGTTTAGATATCGTCTTTTCAGGGAAATCGCTAGAGACGGAAGATAAAGCCTTAATCTCTGCATTTAGGTCTCACCCGAGCATTGTCCTGGCTTACGTGCTTCATAAGAACTCCCAAGAAAAACCTGCTAAAGATTTTATCGATGCCACCTCTTCAATAGGATTTGTCAATAAGCCTTTGCATGGCGGTGTTATAACTAAAGCCAGGACATTCCATGTATACGATGAAAAAGAAGTTGTGTTCTCCTTAGAAGTAGAAGTCCTTCTCAGTTACTTGGATTTAGACAGAACACAGATAAGGGTGAACAGGCACGGGATATTCGCAAAAGATAAGCTTTTGGTACCTTCTACGAATGGCATAATTCCTATTAACTATCTCGTTCATCCCTCCAATTTCAAGATTATTCCTGCTTCCCTGGTTCTACAGAAAAGCGTAAACGCACTGGATTTCAAGGATAAGATTGTCCTTGTGGGAGTCACGGATCCTCTGATCCATGATCAATATCCTACTCCCTTCGGAATTTGGCCTGGGGTGACCATCATAGGGAATTCGTTGGTCATGCTTTTAGGTAAACGCTTTATCTACACTGCATCGACGGGACAGAACTTTGCGTTTATCTTACTCTTGGGCTTGATCATCATTTTCATGAACATGAGATTCAACTTTCGACGCAACACCATTCTCACCCTTCTTTTTTTGGGGGTCACTTGTTTTTCTTTTGTCTACCTTCGGGCAAGGGATATCCATTTTGCTTATCTGTCCATTCTATTTTCAGGGACGAGCGCTTATGTCGTTCCTAACCTCTATAGATATTTGAACCTCCTGTACTTGGGTAACCGCCTGAAGAATCTAGCGATTACCGATCCCTTGACAGGCTTGTACTCGCCCCGCTTTTTCCTGCTTCAGTTGGACGAGAAATTGAAAGGTAAAGATGAGCTCGTCTTTGTTGCCTTGAGGATAGGAAACTACAAAAGGCTCACCTTGCGATTGCGTTTCGAACAAATGAGATCACTGACAAGGCTTCTTGGTGAACACTTGCAAGCTGAGGTGAAACACCATTTCAGGATGTCCAGTTTCTCACGCATTTCAAACGATATCCTGGGAGTCATTATCGAGCGAGCAAAAAAAGAGGAGATAGAGGCCTTTCTTAGAGCCTTAATCGAAAAAATAGGGGGGTTGGACTGGGATCTAGAAGCGGAGCGAATCCGCATCTCTTTACAAGGCTGTTTGATTGTCCGGTCTAAAGCGAATTCGGCTAGAAGTGGCGATGTGATATATCAAATGGAGAATGTGTTTAAGAAAACGGAAGTAGACCAAATTGTTGTGGAAGATTTAGAAGAAGTCGTGGGTAAAGGGAGGAAGACAAGGTATCAGGATATTTTGGACTTTATCGCCTATGACTGGGAAGAAAGAAACAAGGATTTAGAAAGAAGCCTGAGGGAGATCTTAGAGGCAAATAAACGGCTGGACAAACTCAACTGGGGTGCGCTCACCGCTCTAGCCCGGGCCATTGATGCGAAATCGAAATGGACGGCTGGCCATTCTGAGCGAGTGACGAAACTGGCTCTAAAGATGGGCCGTGTTTTGGGGCTCACTCAGGAAGAGCTGGACAACCTTAATCGAGCCGGGTTGCTCCATGACGTTGGTAAAATTGGGACGCCCGCAGAGCTCATTGACAAACCCGTGAACTTGACAGCCAAAGAGCATCAGATCATACGTGAGCATCCAAGCATTGGCAAGCGCATCCTGGAGCCCATTGAAGCCTATGCCGGGATCTTACCGATGGTGGAGCAGCACCATGAGTGGTTCAATGGCATGGGCTATCCCGAAGGCCGCGTCGGGGAAGCCATAAATTTAGGCGCTAGAATCCTGGCGGTCGCTGATGTCTATGACGCTCTATCTTCTGAAAGGCCTTACCGCGCTGCCATGACCCCGACGCAAGCCCTTCAAACGATGAAACAGAATTCTGGAATCCAGTTCGATCCAGTCGTGCTAAACGCCCTTATCAAGGTCATGTCAGGTGATGGGGAACTTGAAAATGATAGTCAGGCGAACAAGGTCTCTTTTCCCAAACCAAAGTTCCGGTAACTCAAAGCTTACAGCTTCCAAGAAAGCACTTCCCGTGCGATGATCCATCATCCTAACCCACCTGCCATATAGGCTCAAGCTACATCCTACTTTAAGCTCTTCTCATATGCGCTATGCTGTACGCAGCTAATGCACCGGGTCTACAAGTGATTCCGCCGCCAGGGTGACTTCCACTACCGCACAAGTACAGACCTTTAATGGGTGTTAAATACTGAGCACACTCCGGCGTAGGCCTCATAATGAACTGATCCAGGGCATGGTCCCCATGGTTGATATGTCCTCTGAACAAAGCATAGCGTTTTTCCAAATCAACCGGTGACAAGACCTCGCGGGCTATTATTGCTTTAGATAAGGCAGGGGCATAGCGTTCCAGGGAAGAAACTACGATGTCTCCCAATTGTTCAACGTTTCCATTATCCCAACCACCTCGAAGTTGATATGGGACAAAATGCACTAGAATGGAAAGGATGTGATGCCCTCTTGGGGCCAGCTCAGGGGATGAAACGGTTGGCAGATGAATATCTAGAACCGGCGAAGAGGAAAACGAACCATGTTTTGCCGCATCAAAGGCCCTTTCGAGATGGTCTAGGTCAACAGCTACCCTAGCGAATTCTATTCTTTCACCAGGACGACAGGAGAAACTCAAGGCAGAATTAATGGCTAAATGGACCTTTGCCGTGATCCCTGTGCCTCTTATATTCTGAATTCGACGTGCATATCTATTCTCAAGGTAAGAACTCTTTACAAGATTTAGAAACGTGTTTCTTGGGTCACATGAAGCGGCTACAATCGGAGATTGAATGCGTTCTCCATCTTCTAAAACGACGCCAATGACTCGTCTGTCTGTAACTTCCACTTCCGAGACTTCTGCTTCAGTGCGAAATTCCGCACCGTTGGCTTTTGCTGCTCTTTCAAGGGCTGAAACCAGAGCTTGTGAACCACCCCATACGGCGTTTGTAGCTGTGCACTCCCAAAAAAGCAGGTTTATGGCGGTTCCAGGGCTCCAGGGGCCAGCAAAATTGCCGTCTAATGCAGGCCCGGCCAGAACCGTTTTCAGACAATCAGTTTCAAAAAATTCATTAAGACAATCGGCAACAGACATGGGAGTAATGTGAATAAGCTCCATCATGTCTTTTTTTCCGAGTCGCCTGAGGTTTATTCCCTTCTTTATTAGCGCCCATATGGCATGACCGTTGAGAGATTCCATGTCCGGAGGTAAGTCTTCTAAGATACTTTTGATGAAGCCTTGGATACGTGTGAGAAAACTTTTGTAGGAAAGGTATTGATGAGCGTCTCTTACCGAGAATCGTTTTATTTCATCGAAGGTTTTTCTAGAATCAGCGCTTAAGAGGAACCCCCTGCCTTCCTTACCAAGAGCCAAAACAGATGGTCTCCCGGGAAGGGTTTTAAGACCATGGCTTTCTAAAGCAAGATTTTTGATCACATGTTCTTGAACACGACTGGAATCGTGAAGGAGACCATTGGTTCGATAACCAGGGTGGAACTCCTCTCCAGCAGCCAAGCCTCCTACGACGTTTCTTCTTTCCAGGATGAGAACCTTGCGACCTTGTTTGGCCAAGAGTGCGGCTGTTGTCAAACCATTATGGCCAGCACCGATGACAACGACATCGTATTGATTACTTCCTGAACGGCTCATATCTTTCCGGTCCTGAGTAATGATTTTGCAGCCAGTTCTCCAGGCGCACCCATAATGCCTCCTCCTGGATGCGTGCAGGAACCGCACATCCAAAGATCTTGGATTGGGGTCTGGTAACGAGACCAGCCGACAACCGGTCGCAGAAAAAGCAATTGTTCGAGACTCAATTCTCCCTGAAAAATATTACCTTCTGTAAGACCAATTTGTTGCTCTAGGTCCCACGGTGTGATGACCTGACGATAAAGGATAGAGTCTTTTATATTGGGGAAATATTCGGCCAGAGTGTCTACGACGACGTCTCCAAAGGCCTCTCGTTTTCCTGGCCAGCGGTCAGAACCACCTTTGAGGTGATAAGGCGCATATTGGACAAATATGGACATCACATGTTTTCCAGGTGGGGCCACAGTAGGATCGGTTAGGGATGGAATGACAATATCTAGGAAAGGCTTTTCTGAAAAATCACCATACTTGGCATCGTCGTAGGCTTTCTCCAAATACTCGACGTTTGGAGCTATGGTTATGTCTCCTCTAAGGTGCGGTCCGTCGCCAGGTTTACAGCGGAATTCAGGAATACGATCCAGGGCAAGATTTACCTTGCCCGAACTCCCTCTATACCTGAATTTCTTGACTTTTTGAACGAATTCACTATCTAGATTCTCTTCACCGACCATTTTCAAGAAGGTTTGTTTACCATCGGCCGCGGAAACAATCACCTTAGCCTTAATCTCATGTCCTCCTTGGACAACCACACCATCTGCTTTACCCTTCTTCACAAGGATTCGCTCCACCAGAGCTTGAGTCAATATTTCAGCACCGAATGCCTTGGCTGCTCGAGCGCAAGCAAGACTCACACCACCTGTCCCACCCTTGGAGAGTCCCCAAGATCTATAGGCTCCGTCAATTTCTCCCATGTAATGATGTAAAAGGACGTAGGCAGTACCCGGGGATCGGACTCCCAGGAAAGTGCCAATGATGCCGCTAACAGACATAGGCCCCTTTAAT
>JASFTV010000255.1:0-5475 GCA_050050615.1 Desulfobacteraceae bacterium | reverse complement strand
ACATGGATCAATGGTCATCCAATAAATCCTGGCTTCCAAATCGAAATAAAAGAAGGTGATACCGTTGCCGTCGGGAATATCTCAATGAGTCTTGGGGAACCCTTTTCAGAAGACGGTTTGGTGACTCAGTATTCGATCAGTCTCTCAGATCTCACAGAGGAGAGCAGGAAAGATCTTCTTTACAAAGACAGGCGTATCACTGATCGGGATAGGCTGGAGATGATCTATGATGTTTCCACGGTCTTATTACAATCATTAGAAATCGATGAGATCTGCGAAGAGATGATGGACGCAATCTTCTCATGCCTTCCGGGAATTGACAGTGGCGCTGTCCTTATGATTGACCATGAGACCGGCGAACACAGACAAATTGTGGCCCGGTCAAGAGAGGATAGCCAAACATTCCAAATGAATTATAGCCAAACCATAGTAAATCGCGTGATCAGGGACGGTAGAGCCATTATGCTGTCGGATATCGGCGATACGGACAAACAAGATCTCTCAGCAAGCATTATCATGATGCAAATCAAATCCGTTATGTGCGTCCCTTTGATCAGCAAATCAGAAATCCATGGTGTAATCTATGTACATTCGGTTGGCGCCGCTCAGGGATTCCAAAGAGATGATCTTTTCTTACTGACCTCTTTAAGCATCCCAGCAGCTTTGGCTATTGAGAATGCTCTGCTTTTCTCCAAACACACGGAAACAGAGGAGGCGCTGCAAAGCTCCCGTAACGAGTTGGAAGTTCGGGTCGAGGAGCGAACCAACGAACTCTCGGAGGCTAACGAACGCCTGAGGAAGGAGGTCGCCGAGCGTCAGCAGGCCGAAGAAAACCTGAAGGCCATGCAAGAGCAACTCATAGAAGCTAACAAGAACCTGGAGCTTGCCTATGCTCAGATGAGAAAATCCAAAGATCAGTTGACTACCCGGCTCTATGAGGAAGAGATCGCATTTCTAACCGATGAAAACGGACTCATCCAGGGCTTTAATGAAAAAGCACTGGAAAGCACAGGACTAAGCAGGTTCAAACTTTTCAAGCGCAATATTGGAGATTTGCTGGACGAGGAATCGAAACAGAAACTGGTGCAAGATATGAGGGATGCTTGGATAGGCATATTCCACCAAACACCCCTTCGGCTAATGGAGAATCAAACCGCCCTTGAAATGTTTGAAGCAAAACTGATGCCCGTAAACTTCGAAAGCGGCAAAATGCTCCTTGTGTTGTTGCGAAGACCCAACAGAGAGACTTAGAAAATGAAAGCGATGGTCCTGAAGGAATTCTGCGAGATCGAAACCGAAGGGGAGTCCAGGAAAAGGCCTGAGTTACCTCTCAAAAAAACCGCTTTGGAGATGGCGGACCTGCCTGACCCTGTACCGGGGCCCAGGCAAATTCTGGTGAAGGTCTCCGCCTGCGGGATCTGCCATACTGAACTCGACGAGATCGAGGGCAGACTCATTCCACCAACGTTCCCTGTCGTCTTGGGCCATGAAATTGTCGGACAGGTAGAGATGTCGGGGCCGGAGGCGAGCAAGTTCGTTCCCGGGGATCGTGTGGGGATTGCATGGATTCACTCAAGCTGCGGAAAATGCAGATTCTGCGACAAAGGTGACGAAAACTTGTGCGATCATTTTCAGGCTACGGGTCTCCATGCCAATGGCGGCTACGCCCAGCATACCGTTGTTTCTGAAGACTTCGCCTACCCTATTCCTGAAAGCTTTTCCGATGCGCAAGCTGCCCCCCTTTTATGCGCCGGTGTCATTGGCTACAGGGCTTTAAGGCTTTCCCGGATAGAACCGGGGGGCATCCTTGGCCTTTATGGCTTCGGCGCGTCAGCGCACATCGCCATTCAGGTGGCAAAGCATTGGGACTGTCGGGTCTTCGTTTTTACCAGAAAAGGGCAGAAAGATCATCAAGATCTTGCCAAGAGATTGGGAGCAGACTGGGTTGGCGCCACTGGAGATACGCCACCTGAAAAGCTTGATAGTGCCATCGACTTCACCCCTGTTGGAGAACCCGTAAAAGAAGCCCTCAGGGTTTTGAGAAAAGGAGGAAGGGTCGCAATCAATGCAATTCGCAAGATAGAGCCCCTTCCTCCGTTAGAGTATGCGGACTATGTCTGGCATGAGAAAGAGATAAAGAGCGTAGCCAACGTGTCCAGGCGTGATGCGGTCGAATTTTTGCCTTTAGCCGCTGAAATTGGAATCAGACCGGAGATCCGGGAGTTTGATCTGGGGGAGGCGAATCAGGCTCTGGTTCTGCTCAAACAAGGGAAAATGCAGGGGGCGGGGGTCTTAAAAGTCCAAATCTAGCAACCGATGCACTCTGACGTGCATCGTCTCCTGTTCTGATGTTGGATAAAGCGGAGTAATGGAGTATTTTAGTAACGGCGTGTTGGTTTCTATGGATTGACGATTGAAGCCCCCTTTACCCTTGACATTTGAAATTATTTTATGTTAAAGGAGATTCATATTGATTAGCTTATCTTTGCCTGCTTTGTCTATCCAAGAAATCACGCTTCAGAAAGGAGGTGACAAGAAGGTAGGTCTTTGTCTTCGTTTAGGCCCAGTCGCTTAGCAACGAATCTTCATAACCCTTTCTTCCAAGACTGAGGAGGTGACATCAACTTCTGTAAGTTCATCTTCTTTTTTCATAACCATTTTCTGCATTGTTCACTGCCCCTAATTCAAAACGTCGAACGCCAGATTCTTCAATGGGGATTCGATCCTGAATATCCGGGCCGGCATGACCGCAGCCGGGTTTAGTGCAGTTAGATGAATAAGTCATTGCTCTCTTGGTTCTTGAGCAATTCTGAGGAGGGAACTTATGAATTCATTATGGGTCTTACTGTGGTGGGTGGTTATCGTTGTTCTCGGCTACTGGGTCTATGCTCGACACGTTGCGAAGAGAGTATTTGAAATTGACCCAGGTAGAGCAACACCCGCAAAGATGTATATGGACGGCGTGGATTTTATGCCGGCCAACAAAAACGTGTTATACGGCTTTCAGCTTAACTCGATAGCCGGAGCTGCGCCGATTATAGGTCCTATCGTCGCTCTTCAGTGGGGGTGGGTCCCGGCTTTGCTCTGGCTGGGATTAGGCGTATTTTTCATTGGATGGTTGCAGGATTTCTCAAGCGCCATGGTTTCTGTAAGAAGCGATGGAGACACCTTTGGGGCCATCGGGTACAAACTGATATCCCCCCGAGCCAGGAAAATCCTGCTGACCTTTGTCTACTTCTACTTGCTCTTAATCGCGTGTGCTTTCGGCCATGTCATTACAAAAGGTGTCAGTGGGAACTCTGCTCTCCCCTTCCCTTTGCTGGTCGTTATTGGAGTCGCCTTTTTGGTTGGACACATGATCTACAAGGCACGGGTTAACATCATTGCCACGACCATTATCGCCATCGTGGCCATTTTCGTTGCCATCTGGTTAGGGACCGTCTGGAACATTAACCTTTCTTATAATCTTGTTTTGATATGTGTCTTGGTGTTTGGGTATTTCAGCTCCATTCTGCCTGTGTGGCGCTTTATCCAGCCCTACAACTACTCATCGGTATACGTGGTTTACTTTGGAATCATTGCTGGGGTGATCGGCCTCATTATCGGCCATAAACCGATGACCCTCCCGGCCTTCACCAGTTGGAGCATCGGTATCGGTCCCTTATGGCCGCTTCTTTTTGTGACCATCGCCTGCGGCGCAATCTCTGGCTGGCATAGTCTCGTATCGAGTACGGCTACCTCAAGGCAGCTCGAAAGCGAAATGGATGTCAGGCCCGTCACCGCAGGAGCCATGTTCGCAGAGTTTACGATCTCTATCATCGCAGTGATCGTCTGCGCCACGGCCTTTGCCGATAAAGCCGCTTATATTAAAGAGGTAAGTAACCCGGTCGGGATCTTTGTCGGCGGCCTTGGAAGTGCCATTACCTCCATCGGACTCCCAACGAGCTATGCTAAGGCCTTGGCAGGTATGATGATCATCATCCTTGCGCTGACCATTATTAACCTGGTTTTCCGTTTCATGAAGGTGGCTACGGCTGAACTTCTAGGCGATGCCATGGGCATTGCGAAGAATGCTCATTTAGCCACTGTTGTCGCCCTCGCCATTACTTGGTTACTTATCAAAACGGGGACCTGGCTGTACGTTTGGGTTCTCTTCGGCGGCGCCAATCAGCTCATGGCCGGCTTCGCTCTTCTGCTCGTGACCCTTTTTCTCGTACAGAAGGCCAAAAACTATAGGTACGCCATCTATCCCATGTTTTTCATGTATGTGACGACCGTCTGCGCTCTTTTCTATACCTCATTCTTCAAGCTGATCCCGGCTGCTTTCAAGGGTCAAAAGGTGTTCGGAAATCTGTTTGCTGCTGCGATCGCCATTCTACTTATTATCCTCGCTTTGATTCTGGCCTATGACGGCTGGAAAGCATTTAAGAGACACAAGGCAGGGGTAGCGGCAGCACCGCCGGAGGCGGAAGAAGCACCAGCTTAGTCAACAGTGCTTGACTCATCAGAATACTGGGGGTAAAAGGGGTATACCATCCGGGATAGGGCCTAATCCAACCGGGGAATATACCCCTTACATCTTCTGGGGGCAATGGATTGTTCTTTTCCTGGCTTAGAACAATGAAGGAATATTTGAAAGGCTTTTTCCTTTACGGCGTTTTGAGCCATTTGCGTGCAGAAAAACGTTGCATGGACAATCTATTTATGCTAGGGGTCTTTGGGTCACTTATTGGTTTTCCCTCTCTTTTTAACTATTACTACCTGAGACTCATGCCTTATTACGCAAGGCGACTTGACCCCTGGAAAAAGAGGATTTTGAAAGAGCGGGATTTTTTTGATCACATTGAGGATTAGAAGTCACGCGCCAAGCGCTGGCGGGAATATTGGAACAATGGGTTAACTGGAAGGAGCCCCCGAAAAGTTTCTCGGCTGTACTTTACTCTATTATTCCAATATTCCATTCTTCCGTTTGTGTAGAATAGATTTCGGGATCCCATAGTCTTACAGGTTTTCCGAAACATTTCATTGGATCTTCAGAAAAGGGGCACTCATGGCAGAGAAAGAACCAGAGAAAAAAAAGAAAAAATCGGGAGGTGTTGTAGGGTTTTTTAGAGATTTTACTTACGGCATGGCCACCCATGGCATGGCAAGGCATGCGCTTAAGACACGCTCCAGCATGGAGCACCTCTTTATCCTCATCACCATGGGGGACATGCTCGGCATCCCTATACTGCCGCCTTATTACTCCCTCCGCCTACTCCCGCATGTTGTGCCACAGATCACAACCTGGAAACGGAGGATGCTCAGAGAAAAGGACTTTGTGGATAGTATGTACTAAAGCGTCAAGCTGGTTTTTCGCGGCGTCCTGCCTGAACAACAACCCACTGAATCTATTTTCTGAAGCCTTATTTCGTTAAAAAGGAGGATTTATGTCTCTAGGTGACATCTTTGAAAAATACCCTGACCGACAATATA